>JACQVE010000206.1 GCA_016209965.1 Gemmatimonadota bacterium
CGGGGGCGGAGATCCTGGTGGATGGGGTGCGGGACGTGATCGCGCCCAAGAAGATCGAGTCCGGCCGCTGGCTCGAGATCCACGAGGCCGCGCACGAAAAGGGGCTGCTGACCACGGCTACCATGATGTACGGCGTGGGGGAGAGCTGGGCGGACCGCATCGAGCACCTGCTCAAGCTGCGCGCCTCACAGGCGCGGAGCCGCGCCCGCGGCCGGGGGTGCTACACGGCCTTCATCGCCTGGTCGTTCCAGCCGCTGCACACCGAGATGGAGGACTGGGACCTGCCCCTGGGCACGGGGGTGGATTACCTGCGCGTGACCGCGCTGGCCCGGCTGGTGCTGAACAACTTCGACAACCTGCAGGTCTCCTACGTGACGCAGGGACCGAAGCTGGCGCAGATCGCGCTGCGCTGCGGCGCGAATGACTTCGGCTCGCTTATGATCGAGGAGAACGTGGTCAGCGCGGCGGGTGTCAACTACATCATGCCCGAGGCGGAGATGCGGCGTCTGATCGAGGACGCCGGCTTCACGCCCCGCCGCCGCTACCAGAACTATACGTTGGTGGCGGAGGGCGGGGAGGGCGGGGAGGGCGAGGACAGTTGCCCCTGCTGCCGCTGGCGGACCTGAGGGGCAACGTAGTCCAGCGGATGAGAAATTGCCAGCCTGCATACGGACACGCGCACGTACTCGTGCACGTGCGCGTCGGTTAATGCGCATGCCCAAGGTTCTGATCCTCATGGGCTCGGAGTCGGATCGGGAGCGGATGGAGGAGGCGCTGCCGATCCTGCGCGAGGGTGGGGTAGAGGCGGAGTCGCTGGTGTGCAGTGCGCACCGGGAGCCGGACCGCACGGCGGAGCTCGCTCGCGCGGCGGCATCCCGGGGCTTCGACGTGATCATCTGCGGCGCCGGGCTTTCTGCGGCGCTTCCCGGGGTGGTGGCGTCGCACAGCCGGCTGCCGGTGATCGGCGTGCCCCTCTCCACCGGCACGCTGGGCGGGTTGGACGCCTTGCTGGCCACTGTGCAGATGCCGCCGGGCGTGCCCGTGGCTTGTGTGGGCATTGACAACGCGCAGAACGCGGCGCACCTGGCGCTCCGGATCCTGGGCGCGGGCGGCAAGTAGATGCGGGTCGGCGTGGGTTACGACTCGCACCGTTTCTCACCGGGCAGGCGGCTGGTGCTGGGCGGCGTCGAGATCCCGGCAGCGCAGGGGCTGGCAGGCTTCTCCGATGCGGACGTCATCGCCCACGCCGTTACCGATGCTGTCCTGGGCGCCGCGGGGCTGGGTGACATCGGCACGCATTTTCCACCCGATGATCCACGCTGGAAGGACGCCGACTCCCTCGAGCTGCTGGCGAAGGCAGTCGAGCTCCTGCAGGAGCGGCGGCTCCGCGTCGTTAATGTGGATGTCACGGTGATCTGCGAAGCGCCGCGGCTGGCAGCGCACGTACCTGCCATGCGCCAGCGCCTGGGCGCGAGTCTGCGCGTCAGCGCAGCGGAGGTCTCCGTCAAGGGCAAAAGCAACGAGGGGATGGGCTGGGTTGGCCGGGGCGAGGGGATCGCCGCACTGGCGGTCGCGCTGGTGGCGTCCCAGCCGTAGCAGCGGGCGCTGGAGGGCGGCGGTGGAAGAAGTGCTGCGCACGTTGATCGGTCTGCCGCCTATCCTCATCTACCTCGTGATTGGCGGCGGCGCCGCGGTAGAGAACGTGATCCCGCCCATTCCGGCGGACACTTTCGTGCTGTTCGGCGCTTTTCTGGCCGCGGCCGGGCGGGCGGACCCGTGGATCGTCTTCCTCTGCACTTGGTTCCCCAACATCGCCTCCGCGCTGGCGGTCTACGCGCTGGCCGGCCGGTACGGCCACTCGTTCTTCCGCACGCCCGTGGGGCACTGGCTGCTGCACCCTCATCAGCTCGAGCAGATCGGGCGCTTCTACGAGCGCTGGGGGGTGCTCGCCATCTTCTTCAGTCGCTTCCTGCCGGCGTTCCGGGCTATGGTGCCCGTCTTTGCCGGAGTCGCCCACATCCCCGTCTGGCGTATCGCGCTGCCGCTGGTGACAGCTTCCGGGCTATGGTACGGCGGCCTGGTGTATGTGGGCGCGCAGGCGGGGAGGCATTGGCAGGATATCGCGGCGTCGTTCGAGCAGGCGAGCGATGTGCTCCTCTGGGTCGCGCTGGTGCTGCTGCTGGCACTACTCTTCTGGTGGCGTGTGACGCGGCGGGCGGCGAAGAAACACGGCTAGGACGCGGCCGGGCATGTATCACCTGGAGCGATTTCGGGATCACCTGGCATTCGAGAGGGGGCTCTCGCCGCGCACGCTGGACGCGTACGGCAGGGACCTCGAGCGCATGGTGCGCTTCCTCGAGTCGCGCGGCGTGCGCCGACCCGGCTCAGCCACGCCCGTGGACCTGCGGGAGTTCGTCTACCACCTGAAGGATCAGGGGCTGCAGCCTGCATCGATCCGCCGCAGCCTGTCGGCCGTACGCACGTACTTCGCCTTCCTGCTCGGCGACGGGCTGGTGGTGTCAGACCCGAGCGAGCGGCTCGATCCGCCCCGCACCTGGCGGCGGCTCCCCGGCGTGCTGAGCCGCGAGGACGTGGAACGACTGCTGGCCGCACCTGACCCCGAGGACCGGCTTTACTCGCGCGACAAGGCATTGCTCGAGTTCGCCTATGCCGCCGGCGTGCGCGTGAGCGAGCTCATCTCGCTGCGCGTCCGCGATCTGGCGCTCGAAGAAGGCTTCGCGACCGTGCTGGGCAAAGGGGCGAAGGAGCGGCTGGTCCCGGTGGGGCAGGCCGCCGTGCGGGCGCTGCGCATCTACCTGCGCGAGGTGCGCCCCCAGCTTGACCGGGGCGAAAGTGGCGGCCTGGTCTTCCTCAATGCGCGGGGCCGCGCCCTTTCTCGCATGGGGGTCTGGAAAATCCTGCAGAAGCAGCTCCGGCGGGCGGGGATTCAGAAGCGCGTTACGCCGCACACGCTGCGGCATTCCTTCGCGACCCACCTCCTGGAGGGTGGAGCCGACCTCGCCGCCGTCCAGGAGATGCTGGGCCACGCGGACATTTCTACCACCCAGATCTACACCCACGTGGACCGCGAGTACCTGCGCGACGTGCACCGCCGCTACCATCCGCGGGCGTGACCGAGCAGAAAGGCCAACGCGCGAACGTACGCAGGCAGTACTCGTACTCGTGCACGTGCACATCCGTAAAAGAATGGGCGGTTGGGGAGGGTGTGGCGGCGGGGTTGTAGCGGTTCGCGGCGCAGGCTAGCTTCTCGCATGGTCCTGGTCATCGACAACTACGACTCCTTCACCTGGAACCTCGTGCAATTGCTCGGGGAGCTGGGCGCGGAGCCGGTCGTGAAACGGAACGATGAGGTCACGCTGCCCGAGATCGAGGCGCTGGACCCCTCGCGCATCGTGATCTCGCCCGGACCGTGCACGCCAGCGGAGGCCGGCATCAGCGTGGCGTGCATCCGCCAGTTCGGCCCGACCCGGCCCATCCTGGGCGTTTGTTTGGGCCACCAGGCGATCGGAGCTGCCTACGGGGGCCGCGTCGTGCGCGCCCGCCGCACCATGCACGGCAAGCGTTCCCCCGTGGCTCACACGGGCTCCGAGCTCTTTGCGGGCATTCCCACCCCCATCGAAGTCACGCGCTATCACTCCCTGGTTGTGGAGCGACCCAGCTTGCCCGCCGAGCTCGAAGTCATCGCCTGGACGGACGAGGCCGGGTTCGAGGACGAGATCCAGGCCATACGCCACCGCCATCACCCGGTTTGGGGTGTGCAGTTTCACCCGGAGTCCGTTGCCAGCCAGCACGGCCGGGAACTGATGGCCAACTTCCTCGCGCTGTGTTGAGGTGATGCGTTCCGCCGCCGCCCGGCTGCTGATCCTCCTGGTATGGTCGGCGGCGGCGTCCCTCCTGGCCAGTGGACGTGCTTCCGCGCAGCGCGTCGAGCGGGTGGGAGAAGGCGACGTCGCCCTCGACCGTCGTCTCGACCGCCTGCTGCGTGCCGCCGATTTCCTGCTGGTAACCCGGGACACTACGCTCACCCCTGCGGATACTGTTGGTCGCTCGGTGCTCGTGCTCGAGGCGACGGTAGCCATCGAGGGCATGATCCAGGGAGACCTCATCTCCGTGGACGCTAACGTGTTTCTCCGCCCGGGCTCCCTGGTTTTCGGCGATGTCGTCAACGTTGGTGGCGGACTCTACCGCTCGGAGCTGGCCAGGGTAGCACGGTCCGTCATTGACCTGCCGCTTGCCGAATACCGGGTCGCGCCAGCGGACGGCGGATTCCGCATCGAAGCGCTCGTCTCGGGGGCAGCGCTGAAGCTGGACGGTTTTCTCGGCTTTCACGCCCCGACGTACGACCGGATCGACGCTGTCTCGCTGATCTGGGGGGCGGCGTACAGCTTCCCGGCGATCGGCGGCTGGCGTCCCACGCTAGCCGGACGCATCGGCTACCGCTCAGGTCGCGGCGCGGGCACGGGGGGGGTCGAGCTCCGGCTCGCGAGCCGTGCCGCGCAGGGGGCGGTGGGTGCGGAAAAGATCACGGCCACGAATGATGCCTGGATCCGCGGCGACCTTCAGAATACCGGCTCCTACCTGCTTTCCGGGAAGGACTACCGCAACTACTATCAGGCCGAAAGAGTTTACTTCCGGCTGGGCCGCCAGCTCCGCCGCTCGCCGGCGCACCTGGCGCTGTGGCTGGGTGGGCAGATCGAGGACGCGCGGTCGTTGGCCGCCGAGGACCGCTGGACACTCTTCGAGGACGAGGTGCGGGCGAACCCGCCCGTGCGGGAGGGACGAGTCGCCAGCTTGAGCCTCGAGCTGGCGGGCGGCTGGACAGGCAGCCGCTCGGCCGTCGAGGCCGCAGGGACCATCGAAGCGGCGCGGCGCGCGGCTGGGGGTGAGCTGCCCTTCGAGAGGTTCCTGGTCCGGGGCGAGTGGGCGATGCAGGCGCTATGGAACCACCGGCTCGAGCTCGACTGGCGCTTCCAGGGGCCGCTCCCCGGCAGCGACTCGCTGCCGCACCAGCGCTGGAGCATCGTGGGCGGATCCGGCACGCTGAATACCTTCGAGATCGGGGAGTTCGCCGGGGACCGGCTCGCCTTCGTGGAAACGACTTACATCGTGCCCCTGCCGCAGCCACTGAGACTCCCCCTGCTGGGCGCGCCCGAACTGCACTTCCTGCATGCCATCGGCATGGCCTGGTCCCGGGAAGCGCGCCGCGACCTCGAGCAGAACCTGGGGCTGCGGCTCCAGTTCCTGGGAGTGTATCTGCGGCTCCTGACCAATCCAGCCGATCCAGGCGGGGAGCTGAAATTCGATCTCGGCATCTCCTGGCCGTTCCAGCCGACGCCACCCTGGGAGCAGGGGCGCTAAGCTCTCGCCACCCCGCGCCGGCCGAGCCGGCCCGCTCACTTTGACACTATCACGGTGCGCCGCTAGATTCGGGCGTAAATCTTGCGTGGCGGCGCCGCTTTTCCTCCGGAGTGGATATGGGCCAGGGAGCCGTGCTGGGCGTGATTCCCGCGCGTATCGGCTCGAAGCGCCTGCCGCGCAAGCCGCTGCAGCCGCTGGCCGGCCGCCCCTTGATCGAATGGGTCTGGCGCCGCGTGCGCAGCTTTTCGGCGCTGGATGCGGCCGTGATTGCCACGGACAGCGAAGAAGTCGCGTCCGTGTGCCGAGCGTTGGGGGCGCCCGTGGTGCTGACCTCGCCGGCGCACGCTTCGGGTACCGAGCGGGTTGCCGAGGTGGCCGGACGCGGCGAGTACCGGGAGTACGCGATGGTCGTGAACGTGCAGGGAGACGAGCCCTTCATTTCGGAGGGGCAGGTTGCGTCCGCCGTGGCGTTGGCCGTGCGTGATTGGGACATCGGCACGGTCGCCACGCCGGTGCGCACGCTGGAAGCGTGGCGTGACCCGGCCGTGGTGAAAGTCGTGCGCAGAGAAGATGGTGGGGCACTGTATTTCTCGCGGGCCGCCGTGCCGCACTGCCGGGACGGCGATCCGCCGGCGGAAGAGCTGGCATCGCCCGCGTACCTGAGGCACATCGGGGTGTACGCCTGCAGGCGGGATGCGCTGGCCCGTTGGGTGAACCACCCACCAGCGGAGCTCGAGCGGATCGAGCGACTGGAGCAGTTGCGGGCGCTGGAGGCCGGGCTCTCCATCGGGGTGGCGCTGGTGGACGCGGCCGAGGCCGGCGTCGATACCCCGCGGGACGTGCTGCGCGCAGAACAACGGTTGAGGTCGATGTCGCACGGATCCCTTCCTATCCCTTAGAGCCATGAGCGACCAGGTTCGGCAGCCGACGAAGTACGTGTTTGTGACCGGCGGCGTAGTCTCCTCTCTGGGCAAGGGGATCGCCGCCGCGTCGCTTGGCAGATTGCTGGTCGAGCGAGGCCTGCGGGTCACGATCCAGAAGTTCGATCCCTATATCAATGTGGACCCCGGCACGCTTTCGCCCTTTCAGCACGGCGAGGTCTTTGTGACCGATGACGGCGCGGAGACGGACCTCGACCTGGGTCATTACGAGCGGTTTATCGACGAATCGCTTGCCCAGGCCAACAACGTCACCACGGGTCGCATCTACCAGGATGTGATTACGAAGGAGCGGCGCGGCGACTACCTGGGCGCGACCGTGCAGGTGATCCCGCACATTACCGACGAGATCAAGGCGGCGATCCGCCGTCTCGCGCCTAACCATGACGTGGTGATCACGGAGATCGGCGGCACAGTGGGCGATATCGAGTCACTGCCGTTCCTCGAGGCGATCAGGCAGTTCCGGCAAGACGTGGGGCGGGAGCACACGCTCTTCATCCACCTCACGCTGATCCCCTACATCGAGGCGGCTGGCGAGCTGAAGACGAAGCCGACGCAGCACTCGGTGCGCGAGCTCATGGAGATCGGGATCCAGCCGGACGTACTGATGTGCCGCACCCGCCGCCCGCTGAGCGACGAGATCAAGCGCAAGATTGCGCTCTTCACCAACGTGGACGTGGCGGGCGTGATCGAGGCGCGCGACGTCGAGACCATCTACGACGTGCCGCTCGCGTTCCACCGCCAGAAGCTGGACGAGCTGGTGGTGAGCAAGCTGGGGCTGGCTACGCCGGCCCCCGACCTCGCCCCGTGGGAGCTCATGGTCGAGCGCGTGAAACAGCCGGCGCACGGCGAGGTGCGGATTGCCGTGGTGGGGAAGTACACGGCTCTGGTGGATGCCTACAAGTCCGTCAACGAGGCGCTCATCCACGGCGGCATCGCGAACGATGTCGGGGTCGCGATCGAATGGCTGCTGAGTGAGGACTTCGAGCAAGGCAAGGGCGTCGAGCGCCTGGCGCACTACGACGGGCTGCTGATCCCTGGCGGCTTCGGCGTGCGCGGCGTCGAGGGAATGCTGGAAGCGATCCAGTGGGCGCGCAACAACG
>JACQVE010000207.1 GCA_016209965.1 Gemmatimonadota bacterium
CAGGAGGCCTGGGCCGCATCCAGCCACCCCGCGCCCAGTCCGATCCGCCGGTCGGGGGTGGGCGCCGAGGTGGACAGGTCGCTGGTCGCCGGGCTGGCAGCACTGGCCGACCCGGCCGAAGACGACGACGTGGCGCACGCCGCGACGTACAGCGCGCCGATCACGGGTAGCACGCCGCAGAGCGCGGCAGCGGTCCGTCGCGCGCCCGGATAGCGAAGGGACGAATAGGATTTCACGTTGGCGAACCCGGTTCAGGTGTAAGGGCGAATGCGGCGCAAGTGTCAGGAACCAGGCGACGAGGGCGGCGACGGATCCCGGCGCGCGCTGCCGGAGGTCAGCGCGTCCAGCATCTGCTGCATGCGCTCGATCTCTGCGGTCTGGTCCGCGAGCACGTCGGAGCCGAACCGGAAGACGGTCTCGTCCTGCGCCGCGCCGTACGAGTTGAAGAGCTGCTCGACCATGGTGAGCGCGCCCTCGTGGTGGCGGATCATGAAGGTGAGGAAGAGCCGGTCGAACTCCGGGCCGCGCGCACTGTCCAGTTGTGCCAGCTCCTCGGCGCTCAACATGCCGGGCATCAGCACTTCGTGCTCCGCGCCGTGCATCCGCACGGTCAGGCGCGTGGCATCCGCGTCAGGAACCATCTGGTCCCGGTCCCGCAGCCAGCTCCGCATGAGCTCGATCTCGTCGCGCTGCGCCACTATGATCCGTTCGCACAGGAGGCGCACCTGGGCGCTGGCGCCGTGCGTGGCCGCCCAGCCAGCAACCAGCACGGCCTGCGCGTGATGCGGGATCATGCCCGTCATGAAGTGCACGTCCGCCGCGCTGTAGGGCCGCGGGCCGGCGACGGCGCCGGCCCGGCCGGCCGGCGGAGACGAGGCCGGCGCGCCGAGGGCCGGCTGAACAGGGCCGCGCACCGTCGTGCCGCCGCAGCCCGCGCTGGCCGCGGCCGCAATCAGTGCTGCGGCGAGGATTGGCGTGAACGATGTTTTCATTCCACCTGTGATCCAGCAGGTGCGGCCCCAGTATAGCACCTGGCGGCAAGCTGTTCCAGCGGGCCCTTACACTCTTTGAGTTCCGAAGTATCCCGCTGTGGTCTAGGTCCTGTTCCCTGCCCCCGCCGGGCGCCGATTCCGGCGCACCCCGCGCTCGCTGCTTGCCTGCGGGCCGGGGCACGCCCTGCACCCCTACCTGCCCCAGGGCTGAATCGTTAGCTGCAGCCCGATCAGTCTGGTGGATAGCTCCTCAGCCCCCGACACTCGAAGATACAGCTCGGGGCCGAACGCCGGGCCGGCAGCAAGACGCGCGAGGAAGCCGGCGGCCACGCCCAGGGCGAGGGAGGTCTCGGTTTCGCTCACGACCTGCGTGCCCGACCAGGACCGGTGCACCAGCCCAACACTGGGACGCAGGAACCCCTTTCTGCTCGAACCCAGACGGATGTCCGGACCGGCCAGAACGTAGAACGCGGTGTACGCCTCGTCGATCAAGGGGTTCTCGGCCTTGAAGAACTGGCCGTTGACCTCGAGCGCGAAATCCGTCCGCCTGCCCCGGAGCATGGCGAACTGTGCACTGGCAATGAGACCCTGGTCCATGCCCGTACGTCCGCCGACTTCCGTGGAGGCGATGCCGACTCCCGCGCCCAGCCGCACGGCCCGGCCCCTCGATGGCTCCTGCGCCTCGAGCACAGTGGTGGACAGCAGAACTGCCTGCACAACCGCCCACACCCCGACCATGCGACCAGGGAGGTGAGAACTTAGCCAGATTCTGTTGGAAACACAGGTTCTTGTCACCCGTAAGCAGTACATCGAAGCGTTCCTGAGGCAGGGTAAGGAGGTCCCCGTTATCCAGCCCGGCCCAGCCCGCCTCCTGAAACGTCGCGATCTCAAAGCCTGCGAGGACTCGCGCGCCCACTGCAGCTTCGCCAGGATCGTATCCTCCGGGCTCGACACCTTGATCCTCACCCCGAAAACCTCCTCCTCCACCTTCCGCCGAAAACGCGAGCGGTCGAATGGCTCA
>JACQVE010000208.1 GCA_016209965.1 Gemmatimonadota bacterium
AAGCTAGATGGGGGGAGCGAGGGGCGCGAGGGCGCGGTTGCTGGGCCCGGGGAGAGGGCGACACGGCGACACGGAGACGTGGGAATCTGGCGACGCTGCGATGATCGGCCTGATCGAGCGAACCTGCGAGGCTCAGCGGCTCGAGCCGGCGGGCAGCGTCAGCACCTGCCCCGCCAGGATGCGCGATGTCGCCAGGCCGTTGTACTCCTTGATCTGCTCGACCGTGAGACCGTGCCGCCGGGCAATGCTCCAGAGGGTTTCACCCCGGCGCACCTGGTGCGTGGCCGTGTCCCTGCCATTCGCCAGGCTGCCGGCCTGCGGACTCGCACCCTGCGCCAGGCGGCGGGACGCGGCGGTGCCGCGCCGCGCCTGAACGTAGTGCTCGTAGCGCGAGGGAAAGACCGCCACATGGTAGTGCGGCGGGTGACGCTCCCGCGTCGCTTCAAGCACGCCCCTGTCCTCGAGGTGAAGCAGGGTATCCTCCAGCCAGCGGCGGCACCACCGATTTCCGCTCTGGCGCAGATCCAGGGCCATGCCCGTGGGGTGCACGGACTGGTCCGAGGCGTTGCGCGGCTGGCGCGCAATCGGCCGCACCAGACTCGTGACCACCAGCTTCTCGCCGCACGCCGCGTAGTACTGCCGGGACAGCCGCTCGACGAACAGCCTCGCTTCGGGGCGAGCATACGGGAAGGAGACTCGCGCCAGCTCGTAATACGCATTGCCTGCCAAGGGGACGAGCAACCCCAGCCGCACGAACTTCTTCACCTGACGCGTGCTCAGCAGGTAGGTGAAATCGTGCCGCCCGGCGGCCCGGTTCTGCCGCTCGAGCGACGCCTTCGATCCGCGCAGGCTCTGCGCCCACGCCGGTGGGGGCCCCAGGGCGGTAATGAAAAGAAAGGCCAGGAACGCGGCGGTCGCTCGAAGCATCATCACTTCTGGAACGCGGTTCGGGTAAGAACAACCCTTTAGCGACAGGGCGCCGGGTGAAGAACGCCGCAGCGCGCCGCCAGGGAATGACTAGCCAGGCTCTAAAAAGTGTCAAAATCCGGCGGACACGTCAAGGGGCGGCCTGCGCGCCTGCGCGCCTGCGCGCCAGTGCTGGTATTTGCGTAGAGTAGAGCTTCGACGAATGAACGTCGCCTCCCTGGGCGCCCAGCCCCAGCAGGGTAGCCCGCCCGGGCTGCGTCTATTGACCGGGCCGCCCCTGGACGTACCTTGCACCTCACGCGCCGGCGCCCGGTGTCACAGCGACTGGCGCCCGGCGTCGCCTATTGCGCAACGGCTGACAAGACGCGGAGGCAGCGTGTTCCACCCCGCGACGTGGTGCGTTTGTGTGTCCATCACCGCGGAACCCGTCTCGACCCCCCAACCAGGAGAGGTTGTATGCGCATCCGCAGCTTTGGACCGCCTGCCCTCGGCGCCCTGACCGCGCTTGCGTTCCTTGGAGCGACGCGGCTCGTACCGACACCCGCAGCCAACCGGAGCGAGGCCGCCGCGGCCGCCATGGTCACGATAACCGCCAAGGATTTCGAGTACGAGATGCCGGACGAGGTCCAGGCGGGGGCAGTGACGTTCCGGCTGGTGAGCGAGGGCCAGGAGCTTCACCACGTGCAGATCCTGCAGCTCCAGCAGGGAAAGACCCTCGAGGACTTCGGCAAGGCAATGGCCGCGGCGATGTCGCCGGGAAGCAGCGGCCCGCTGTTTCCCGCCTGGGTCAAGCTCCTGGGCGGGCCAAACGTTCCGCCGGCGGGCGGGAGCGCGGAGGCCACGGCGATCCTCCGCCCGGGGAGGTACGTGGTGCTGTGCCTGATCCCCTCGCCCGATGGGGAGCTGCACGTGGCCAAGGGCATGGCCAAGGAGATCACGGTGGTGGGGCGGCAGCAGGAGACCCAGTTGCCGGCCGCGGACATTGCCGTCATGCTCAACGACCACGACTTCGAGCTGTCGAAGGCGCTGACTGCCGGACGCCACACGCTGCGCGTGCGCAACTATGCGGCGCAGCCGCACGAGCTGGTACTGGTGAAGCTCGAGCCGGGCAAGACAGCGGAGGACTTTGTCGCCTGGGGCGAGAAGCCCGAAGGCCCGCCGCCCGGCATGTTCCTGGGCGGGACATCCCTGCTGAGCAAGAGCACGGCAAACAACATGGTGGTGGACTTGAGTTCCGGGAACTACGCGCTGCTCCGCTTTGTCCCGGATGTGAAGGACCGGAAACCGCACTTCGCCCACGGAATGGTGAAGTCGTTCACGATCTGACGGGAACTCCGCTCAGCGCGCGCCGGTTTCTTCAATGCAATGACCTTTGACGGCAGATGCTGGGAAGGGCCGCGGATTGGCTCGAGCGGCGCGAGCTAACAGCGTTTCGGGTTGGCGGGATGCAGGCAGGCAGACGATTGCCCTGGCCGCCGCGCTGCTCGCTCTCGCCGCCTTTGCCCGGCCGGCCCGCGCCCAGGGGTGCGCGGATGGCGACGCCATCTTCCCGGACTGCCGTCCCTTCCGGGAGCGCCTGGCGGACCCCAGCACGCCGCGCATTGCGGTGGGGGCGATCGTCACCAACCTCTTCGAGGGGCCCCTCAGCGGCCGCTCGATTCCGCCAATTCCGGACGCGCAGCGCGACGTCCAGGGTATCGCGGCCCTGGGCACAACCCTGTCGCTCGTCCGCCTTGCCTCCTGGCCCGAGGGTGGCGGCGTGCTCGGACTCGAGGGCGGCGTCATCGAGCGGTTCCGCCTCGAGTTGCCCACGAATGACGCAGTCGCCGCGGACTGGAGAGTAGCGCTGCGCCTGGACGCGCGCCGGGGTCCCTACTCGCTGCGGGCCAGCGTGGCGCACCGCAGCGCGCACCTCGGGGACGAGCTGATCGAGAGCACGGGCATCCGGCGGCTGCGCGTCACGGGCGAGGCCTTCGAGCTGCTGCTCGCCCGGGCGGTCGGCCCCGCCCGCGTGTATGCCGGCGGCTCCCGCACCCTGCGCAGCACCTATCCTGGCGGCACCGGCGCCGTGCGGGCCGGCGCAGACTTCTCCTGGCCGGTTGCCGGCCCGCTGACCATGGTAGCCGGCGCCGAGTGGGAGCGCGCAGCGCTTGCGGGAGAAGACAACCGGCTTTCGGCCGTGGCCGGGGTGGTGCTGCACGGGCGGGCGGGGCGGGCTACTCTGGCCGCGCGCTATTTCGACGGGCCATCTGCGTTGGGCGAATTCTTTGCTGACCAGGAGCGCTACTGGGGTTTCGAACTGGTCCTGGATCCCCGCTCCTGATGCCGCACCGCCGCATGCCGCAGCCAGACTGGCTCGCCGCCGAGATCGAGTTGTTCGAGCAGCTCCGCTCGCCGGAAGACGTGCAGGGTTTCCTGGATTCCATCCCTTACAACGAGGAGATCACCTGCCGCTCGCCGCGCCGGGTGATGCGGGAGCGCAAAGCAAACTGCACGGAGGGGGCGTTTTTCGCCGCGGCCGCGCTCGAGCACCTGGGGCAGCCGCCGCGGGTTGTCAACCTCAGGGCCGTGCGCGACGACGATCACCTGATTGCCCTGTTCCGCCGCCGCGGCCGGCTGGGCGCGGTTGCCAAGTCGAACTACACGGGGCTGCGCTACCGCTCGCCGGTCTACCACAACTTGCGCGAGCTGGTGCTCTCCTACTTCGACCACTACTACAACCCTGCCGGCGAGCTCACACTGCGGGCTTACGCCCGCCCGCTCGACCTGCGCACGCGCCGCTTCGGCCAGTGGCGCACGAGCGAGGAAGATCTGGACGACCTCGCAGACCACTTCGACCGGCTGCCCGCGACAGTTATCGTGAGCGCTGCGGAGGCCCGGCGGCTCCGGCCGGTGGACGGCCGCCTCATGGCCGCCGGCCTGCTGGGCGCCCGAGAGGAGGGCCTCTACCAGGGGCCAATGCGCCCATCGCCCCGTGCCGCGCGGGCGGGCTAGCTGGGCGACCCCAAATATGGCGGCCCCGGCGCCTGGGCACGTTCGGGAACCCGACCACTCAGTCGCGGTTGACGGCAGCGGGCTGCCTTACGATCATGCGGGGTCAGATCCCCTGGACCCCGCGTGTGGGCCGGCATCTGCTTTTCGGCCGACTTCAGTCGGCCGAGCTGCCGGTGCGGAAGAGCGGGAGCGGGCACGGGCACGGGCATGGCCCGGAAATGGGGGAGCCCGAATCAGCAGGAGGCAAATGCTTATGCGTCTCTACCCCGTAGCTGGAAACGGGGCTGGCATCGGGCGTAGCGCGGCCCTGCGCGCAGCGGCTGCGTTGCTGCTGGCCGGCTGTACTGCCGGGGAGGCGGAATTGCCGCGCCTGGCGGGGCTGCGGGAGATCCCCTCGCCTGCCGGACCTGGTGCCGCCGAGCCCAACCTGACAGCGGACGCGGCCGGCCGCGTCTACCTGAGCTGGCTCGAGCCCGAGGATACCGCGGCCGCCGCCGCGGCCGCAGCATCGACCCGGCGCGGCGCCTTCGCCCTGCGGCTCGCGGTCTTGCAGAAGGGCGCATGGTCGGCGGTACGCACCATCGCGCGGGGCGAGAACTTCTTTGTGAACTGGGCCGACTTCCCGTCCGTGGTCCCGCTGCCGGACGGCTCGCTGGCCGCGCACTGGCTGGCGCGCAGCGGGACCGGCACCTACGCCTACGACGTGCATATCGCCCGCTCCACGGATGGCGGCGCGAGCTGGGGCCCGGCCCTGATCCCCCACCGGGACGGCACGGCCAGCGAGCACGGCTTCGTTTCCCTCTTCCCCTGGGACGGCCGGGGTACTCTGGGTGCCGTGTGGCTGGACGGCCGGAACTTCGCGGCCAGCGGGGCGAGTCGGGCGCACTCCCCCGAAATGACGCTGCGCTTCACCTCGATTGGGCCAGCCGGCGAGCTGGGCGAGGAAATGCTGCTGGACGGCCGCACCTGCGACTGCTGCCAGACCGCAGCGGCGCTCACAGCGGACGGGCCCATCGTGGTCTACCGCGGCCGCAGTGGCCAGGAAGTGCGGGACGTCTGGTTCACCCGCTTCACGAACGGCGCCTGGTCACCGCCGCGGCTGGTGCACGACGACGGCTGGGTGATCCCCGCGTGTCCGGTGAACGGCCCAGCGGTGTCGGCCGCAGGGCGGCGGGTAGCCGTGGCCTGGTTCACCAGCGCGGGCGAGAGGGCGCGGGTGAAGGTGGCGTTCTCGGCCGATGCCGGCGCGAGCTTCGGCAAGCCGGTCCGCGTGGACAGTGGCGAGCCGGCCGGCCGCGTAGACATCGAACTGCTGGGCGACGGCGCCGCGCTGGTGAGCTGGCTCGAGCGCGGCAAGACCGGCGCCGAAGTGCGCGTCCGGCGCGTGAGCGCCGGCGGACGCCCAGGCCGGACGGCGACGATCGCGGCCTCCAGCGCTGAGCGCGCCAGCGGCTTCCCGCGCATGGCCCGCACGGGGAATCAGGTGGTCTTCGCCTGGACCGAGCCTGGCCGCCCCGCCCACGTGCGCGTGGCTACGGCCCGCATCGCGGATCTGTGATGCACAGCCTGCCGCGGCGGCCGCCGGCCGCGCCCGCCGCGCCCACCGCGCCCACCGCGCCCGTCACAGCCATGCTGCCGCTCCTGCTTCTCGGCGCCCTGGCCGCGGGTGGCGCCTGCCGCGGCGGACCCGCAACAGGCGAGGTGGGCGCGCCCGCACCCGACTACGGCGCCATGACCCTGGCCGGTGACTCGGTGAGCCTCGTGGATTACCGCGGGGACGTCGTGCTGCTCAACGTGTGGGCCACCTGGTGCCACCCCTGCCGCAAGGAGGTGCCGGTGCTGCAGGCACTGCACGAGCGTCACGCGGCGGACGGGCTACGGGTAGTGGGCGTCAGCGTGGACGCCGTGGGCGCGGACGACCTGGTGCGCGAGTTCATGCGGGAGTTAGGCATGACGTACGGGGTCCTGCGCGACCCCGGCGAGCGCGTGGCAGGCGTCTTCCGCTTCCCGGGCGTGCCGGGCACCGTGCTCCTCGATCGCGCCGGCACGGTGCGCTGGCGCCATCTCGGGCCGGTATCCGGCAGCGACCCCGGGCTGCAGGAGGCCCTGCGCGAAGCCCTCTAACACCCAACCACACGCCGCGGCGTGCAGGAGCGGCTGGAAGGCCCGGAGCCGGAGCAGGAATCCGCTACGCGTCCTACTCGTACTGGAAGCGGTAGGTGAACCCCGCGTCCAGACCCAGACCCTTGAACGTGCGCTCGCCCCCAACTTCGTCACCGAAGCGCACCCACTGGTAGCGGCCGCCCACGTTGAGGCCGAACGCCCGGCCCAGCCGGAACTCCACCCCCGCGCCCGCCTTGAAGCCGAATCCCGTCAGAATGACCGTGCCATCCCCGCCGCCCACGCCCAGGATCCCACCGGCCGTGTTCTGCCGATCGTCGATCCCCAGCGCAAAGCCCACTCCGCCTAGAATGTACGGCTCCGTCGGCTGCTCCGGCCGGGTGGCCGGGTACAGCTTGAGCGCGGTGAAGAGCGGGATGATGTAGCTGTTGACCTGCTCGGCCTCGGCGTTCTCGGGGTACACGCCCGCGCTCCGACCGTCCACTGCGTCCAATGCGCCCCCCGAGCGCGCGATCTCCTGATGCCGCCGCCAGAAGCCCACTGAGCTCTCGATTGCCAGATGCAGGTCCAGACCTCGCTGGAAGTATCCCTCGAAGGAAGGGGTCTCCGACCCGTCCGCCCCCTGAACCTCACGGTCCGGGACCAGCCACACGCCACCACGCAGCCCCGCGCCCTCCCGCTGCCGCTTCGCCCGCGCCTTCACCTCGTCCGTTTCCTTGTCCTTCTCCTGCGCCAGCACCGGCTCGGCCGCCAGGAACATCACCAGGGCGAGCGCCGCCACTCGCACCAGCAGCCGGAGCACCTGTCGCACAGCGGGCATACCGTCTCCTTTATGGCTGGTGGATTCTTAACGTCCCGGAATGCAGCAGCGTCCGTTTAACCTGTACGCCACGACGATTGGCAGCGCAAGCACTCGGGGGCACCCCGCGGCGCTCCCCGCGCCGAGCCACCTCATAGGTCGAGTGGTCACCTGTCGCGCCGCCGTCGCCGGACCCAGTCCCTGGATCACTACTTGCCCCCGGGTCTCGACGGAGCTGCGGCCGAGCGCTCTTCCGCTCCGCCACGCGGCATCGCATAGTAGAGGCGTTTTGGCGCTGCCATTCCGCGACGTCCTTTCCCCAGCCTCGGGAGTGAATTGCCATGATGCCGCGCCGCCGATACCGCCACATCGCGCCCGCCGCAGCCTGCTTCCTCATCATCCTCGCCTTCGCCCCGGCCAACGCCCAGGCGCCGCGCCCGACTGCCGAGCAGCTCAAGCGGGAGGTGGCCGCGGAAGTTGCCGGGCTGCAGAAGCTCTCCCAGGAAATGGTGGACATGGTGTTCAGCTTCTCGGAGTTGGGGTTCCAGGAGAAGTGGACGGCGGACTACATCACGGGGATCCTGCGCAAGGAGGGATTCCGCATCGAGCCGGGGTGCGCCGGCATGCCCACGTGTTACATCGCCTCCTGGGGCCGCGGCAAGCCGGTGATCGGCATCATGGGCGATATTGACGGATTGCCCGAGACCTCGCAGAAGCCAGGCGTCGCCTATCAGGACCCGCTCATCCCCGGCGGCCCCGGCCACGGCGAGGGGCACAACAGCGCGCCGTCCGTGGACGTGGTCGCGGCCATTGCCGTCAAGCGAGTCATGCAGCGTCATGGCATTCCCGGCGAGCTCCGCGTCATCCCCGGCGTGGCCGAGGAACTGGTCTCGAGCCGCACTTACATGGTCATGGCCGGCCTATTCAAGGACATGGATGCCATGCTGTCCACGCACGTGGGCAATGATTTCACGACCAGCTACGGCATCAGTGGCTCCGGGCTGGTCTCGACCATGTACACGTTCCACGGCAAGTCCGCGCACAGCGCCGGCTCGCCCTGGTCCGGCCGCAGCGCGCTGGACGCGGTCGAGCTGATGAACATCGGCTGGAACTACCGTCGCGAGCACCTGCGGCTGCAGCAGCGCTCTCACTACGTGGTCCCGAATGGCGGCAGCCAACCCAACGTGGTGCCCTCGGAGGCCGCCGTCTGGTACTACTTCCGCGAGCTGAGCTACCCGCGCATCAAGGAGCTGCACGAGCTGGGCACTACCATGGCCCAGGCCGCGGCTATGATGACCTCCACTACCTTCGAGCAGCGGGTGCTGGGCTCCGCCTGGCCACAGAACTACAACAAGCCGCTGGCCGAGCGCATGCACGCCAACATCGTGGCCGCAGGCATGCCCTCCTGGAGCCAGGCGGATCAGGTGCTGGCCAAAGCGGTGCAGAAGGAGATGGGCGCGGACTCGCAGTTCGGCTTGCGCACCGAGGTGCAGAAGGAGCTGAAGGAGGCGGAGCAGGGGATGGGCGGCGGCAGTGACGACATCGCCGAAGTCTCCTGGAACGTCCCCACAGTGCGGCTCCGTTACCCGGCCAACGTGGCGGGGCTGCCCGGACACCACTGGTCCAATGCCATTGCCATGGCCACGCCGATCGCGCATAAAGGCGCGAACTACGGCTCGCGCGTCATCGCCATGACGGCCCTGGACATCCTCACGGACCCCAAGGTGCTGGAAGAGGCGTGGCAGTACTTCCGTGAAGTGCAGACGAAGGATCTCCAGTGGCAGTCGCTGATCCCGGCGGGCACCCAGCCTCCCACCTTCCTGAATCAGGAGCGCATGGCTCGCTACCGCCCGGCCCTCGAGAAGCTGAGGTACAACCCCGCCAGGTACGCCACCTACCTCGAGCAACTCGGGATCGAGTACCCGACGCTGCGCGCAAAGGCTGCGCTGGGGCAGTAGCCCGCTCGTAGGCGTGCGCATCGCCTGCCCAGCGGCGTAGCCGCGGTGCCGGCAGTTCAACCAACGTCGTGTGACGACCAGCTGCTCTGCGCTGGCATACACCCTGCTCACCTGGACCCGGTGAATCGCTGGCGGAGACGCGCGCTTCGGTCACGCCGGAAATGGAAAAGGAGTACGAGGAGCTGCTGGACGAGCTCAAGCGTGAGAGCCCGCGCGGCAAGCGCATCGGCTTCGCCGTCGAGAGCGAGCGGCTGGCCGCAGATTGATTTACTCGGCGTCGCCTTCCCCCACAGGCCCAGCCAGCGCGAGCTGCTCGTCGGCCGGCAGCGGTGCGGCCGGCTCCTCGGCGCCGACGCGCGCTACGCCCTCGACACGCGCCTCCACCTTGCTCAGCGCTGCACCGGCCGCCTCCACATTCTGTGAGGCGAAGCGGAGCTGGCCCGCGGCGCGGTCGAACAGCTCCCGGGCCTGCCTCAGGTCCTGCCCCAGGTTCTGCAGCGCCGCCTGGATCTCGCGCGCACGCTGCGCGATCTGCACTCCCCGCACGCCCAGCAGGATGGCCTGCAGGTAGGCGTACAGGGTGTTGGGCGAGCAGGGCACCACCCGTCTCGCGCGGGCGTGCTCGAGGAACTCCTCGCCCGTCTCGCGGACGGCCAGCTCGTAGTAAATCGTCTCCGAGGGGACGTACATGAGCGCGAAGTCCAGCGTCCCGTCCTCCGGCGCAATGTACTTCTCCGCGATCTCGTCCACCCGCTTGCGCACCGCGCGGTGGAACTCGCGGCGCCGCGCCTCGATTTCAGCGCCACCCGCGCTCTCCGCCTCGAGCAGCCGCCGGAAGGACTCGACCGGGAACTTGCTGTCGATGGGGATGAGCTGGCCGTCGGCCGCACGCACGGCGACGTCCACCAGCACGCCGCGCGAGGGCAGCAGGTGCTGGCGCGCGATCTGCTCGGCGGGCAGCACATCGGCGAGCAGCCGCTCGAGCGTCCACTCGCCCAGTCCGCCGCGCAGCTTGGGCGAGGCGAGGAGCTTCTCGATGCCGTGGATGGATTGGCCGACCTGCTCGACCTGGCGCGTCGCCTCGTCCAGCCGCCCCAGCCGCTCGGCCAGCGCGCTGAGCGACTGGTTGGTCTGCTGGAGCTGCGCCTGCATCAGCGACGTCAGTTGACCCGCCGCCGCGGCCGATTCGCCGATGCGCGCGCCAAGCTGCTGCGACAGCGCGTCCACTTTCGACTCGAGGCCGGCCACGCGCTCGGGCGCGACGCGCGCCAGCCGCCGGATCTCGAGCAGCACGGCCACCAGCACCAGGACCAGGACCACTCCCAGCGCAGGCGTCATCACCGTGCCGCCTCCTTAGTGGTCGAGTTCGTAAGTACAGTCGCATTCGGCCACTTGGGTCGCAGTCCCCCGGCGGCGCCGTCCCCCCACATTCTGCGCACCCGCATCATGAATCGAAGAACAAGACAGGCAGGAAGTCGAAGCGGCTGCGCTGCTGCGGCTACTCCCCTTCGGCGGCCGCGGCCAGCGCTTCCTCCGCCTCGACGCCCTCGAGACTGATCTCGCGCACCAGGTGCACGGTATCCGCGTTCAGCGCGAAGTTGCCCAGCAGCTTCTCGCTGGGGAGGAGCCGCGCCTCGAACACGGGGAGGAACGCACCGGCGGCGCTCATGAAGTCGCTCAGCCGCTGGTCCGCCCCGAGCTGCAGATTGCACTGCAGCAGCAGGCCGCCCTCCGTGGTGATCTCGACCGGCCGCATGACCGCTGCCGGCATGAGCTGGCTCAGCGGCATGTCCTCTTCGAGCGCCGAAGCCCACAACACCTGCCCCAGGTTCAGCACCAGGTGCGCTGCCTCCTCGCCGCTCTGCGGCCACCTCACGCGCACCAGGTTCACGTACGTCTTGCGGCTCGAGAGGTAACCGGTGAGGTGCTGGCCAGGCGACATGAACGCGCTGCCTTCCAACTGCGTCCCGTCCCGGAGCATGAAGCGGATGGGGCGCGGCGGATGCCGCGTGCCCCCCGTCGTCGGATTGGCGCCCGCCTCCGCATGCGCCCGGGCTGCTCCAGCCGGCGTGCGATTCGCCTCCACGCCTTCAAGCTAGTGCGACCGGCGCGGCTACGCCACCTTTGCGGGGGGGTTGGGGGGTTGGTGGAGCCGATCTCCTCTACAGGGGCGGCAGTGCCTCGATGGCGCGCACCGCCTCCTCCAGGTCCCGGACCTCTGCTGTGGGCGCCGGGTGCTGCGGCCGCGGGACGCCACCGCGGTTCACCCAGATCGCACGGATCCCCAGCAGCCGGGCCGGTCGGATGTCATGGAAGTAGCTGCGGGCGACGTGAAGCAGCCGCGCCGCGTCGCCACCCACCTCCTCGAGCGCGCGCCGGAAGTGCCCGGGCGCCGGCTTGTAGCTGCGCACCTGCTGCGCCGTCACGATCAGGTCAAAGCCCGCCGTCAGGTGTCGTCGCGTTTCGGCCAGCAAGTCATCGTCTATGTTCGAGAGGATGCCCAGCCGATAGCCGGCGGCCGCCAGCCGCTCGAGCGTAGGGTTCGTGTCCGGGAATGGCGCCCAGGAGGCGAGGCTTTCGGCCAGGAAGCCCTGGCGCTCCGGCGCCAACGGCAGCCCCAGCCGGATCGCGACGTGCCGCGCCGTATCGCGCAGCACCTCGCGGTACAGCCGGTACTCGCCCGCCTCGACCTCCGGCTCGACCTCGTGGTAGGCCGACAGCACCTGGTCCTCAGTGAACACAACGCCCTGGCGCACCGCCTCACCCAGGAATGCACGAGCGATCCCCTGATCCCAGTCGATCAGCGTGCCATAGCAGTCGAAGGTGATCAGCTCGGCGCGCATCCGCTCACTCCTCGTTTGTCCCCAAGCCTGGGGGCAGGACCCAGCGCCCCGACTCCATACGCCCGAGCGGCGTCAGCCGTCTTGCCAGTGCGGGGCCGGCCACGTAGGTCCAGCACGCCCGTCCGCCAGCGCGCACAGCGACCCTGCGGAACACGCCCGCGGCGACGTCCTCGTACTGGTCCAGCGCGTCCAGCAGCGGCGTCGGGCAGCGCCACACCTCGCCCTGCACCCAGCCCCCGCCCGCCAGCACCAGCGCCGGATAGCCGTCATCAATGTTGTAGAGGGTCCCGGCCACCCGAGCGGGGCCGATGCGTTCGCACTCCGCCAGCAGCGACGCGGCGCCACCGCTCAGCAGGGTGCCGTACGCGAACAAATGGAAATACAACGCAGCCGCCCCATCCTCCCGCGCGTTCACCGTCGGCCTTCGCCGCCCCCGCCGCGCTTGGGCCGGCCGGGCTCGACACCCGCCGCGCGCAGCACGCTTTGCTGCAAGCGCTCGAGCTGTTCCTCGACCAGCTCGGTCAACGCCTCAAGACGCCGTGCGGCTTCGTCGAAGGCCGGGGCCGGGCCGAGGTCCGGTCCGCCTGGGGCGGCTGCGGCGCGCTGCACCAGCTCGAGCTCGCGCGCGGCCTTCTCCAGCGCACGCCGCATCCGGACCAACGCCCGGCGCGCTTCCCGAGCCGCGGCATCAGCTGACATTTCGCGGAACGCTACTCGTGTGAGCCGTACAACGCGCTGCGAACACGGCGCACGCCCGGCATGCGGCGCGCCGTCTCGAGCGCTTGCCGCGCCCCCGCATCGTCCGGGACCTCCCCTTCCAGCGTGATCACCGCGCCGTCCGCGTAGACCGCAAGGCGGTCCGCCTCCCGGCCGATCACGTTGTACAGCGCCAGATCCACCGCCCGCGCCAGGTCGCGGTCCGCCAGCGCGCGCAGGTGTCGCTCCTCTGCCGCTGCCGCCATCTGCCACACCGGCGCAGGCCAGCCGCTGCCCTGCGGCTCGGGCGGCCGCAGCCGGCCCCGCGGCAGCCGGTACGCGGGCCGCACCGTGTACGCGCCCTGATAGCCGTCCCCCGAGCCGAACCCGGCACGCTCGTACCGGCCCACGGGCCTGCGGTCCCACTCCTCGCGCGCCCGGCGATACTCCGACGCATGCAGTATCTCGGGATTCGGCCACCAGCGTCGAGCCATCGTTCTCCTCCTCCAGACCAGGTTAGCCGAGGCGGTGGCCCTGCAGGATCTACACCGCAGCCTCCGGGTCCGCGCATCCGCCCGCGCGCCGGCTCACCAGGCGCCCGCGACCGCGCGCACCCCGAGCAGCAGCGCCACCAGCACCACCACTACGCCGAGCACGTTCAGCACACGCCCGTTCGCCCATTTGCCGATGTAGCGCCGATCGTTCACTGCCAGCAACAGGAACAGGGCCATGCCCGGGAGCAATACGCCATTGGCCACCTGCGCGAACAGGATGGCCGGCACCGGCCGCACACCCGCAACAGCAAAGGAGGCGCCGGCAAGCAGCACGAAAAGCCATACCGCCCGGAACCGCGCCGAGCGCAGATCCCTTGGCCACCCCATCGCTCCCGCCGTCGCATACGCCGCCGCCAGGGGCGCCGTGATCGCCGAGCTCAGCCCCGCCGCCAGCAGCCCCGTGGCGAAGAAGATGCGCGCCCAACGCCCGAGCAGCGGCTCGAGCTGCACGGCCATCTCCGCGGCATTCGAGACCGTTGCCCCACCAGGCAG
Organism: Gemmatimonadota bacterium; assembly: GCA_016209965.1. Lineage (NCBI taxonomy): Bacteria > Pseudomonadati > Gemmatimonadota > Gemmatimonadota bacterium. Next base: position 13,385 of record JACQVE010000208.1, read on the forward strand.
CGCCGCCGCCGCCGTCACCACGATCGCCATGCTGGCCACGCCGCCGACCGCCACGGAAATGCTCAGGTCCCACCTCGCCATGCCCAGCGACTCCGGTCCAGACCACTTCTCGCGCACGGACGCGGCGTGCAGGAAAAGGTTATAGGGGACGACCGTGGTGCCGATCAGCCCGATCGCGACCAGCACCGCATCCTGGCCGGGCGGCAGGGAGGGCAGGAGCAGGCCGCGCAGCAGCAAAGGGAGCGACGGCGCCAGCATCGCCGCCGTCGCCAGGAACACGACGGCCATGAGCACCACCATGGCCAGGAGCGCCCGCTCGAGGATGCGGTAGCTGCCGCTCCACAACAGCAGGAAGGCGGTGCCGGCGGCGCCTGCTGCCCAGAGGCGCAGGCTGCCACCGCGCACCGCCTCGGCCCCCAGCGCGGCGCCCAGCAGGTTGCCCATCTCGTAGGCGGCGTTGCCGAAGGCGATAGCGGAGATGACCAGGGCCACGGCCAGCAGCCTGGCCGCCCGCGGCTGGAAGCGGCGGCGGATCGCCTCACCCAGCCCGGCGCCCGTAACCAGGCCGAGCCGGGCTGCCATCTCCTGCAGCAGGATGGTCGCCAGTGTGGAGAAGGTGAGCGCCCAGAGCAGGATGTAGCCGTAACGCGCGCCCGCCAGGGTGGCCGTCGTGACCGTACCCGGCCCGATGAACGCTGCGGTGACCACCGCACCCGGCCCCAGTGAGCGGAGCCCCGCCAGCCGGCGGGGGGCTGCCCCGGCGGCCCGGGTCGGATTCGCGAGTGAGGCCATGGGTGGGGCCGCGAATGCCTCAGTACCTCTGTGGCGAGCCACTAGTCACGTCCGCGGCAACCGGCCCGCCCATATCGCTGGAGGGGAAGGGGAGCTCGACCACGAGCGCCTGGGGCCCGGCCGCTTCGACCAGCCGCAATGCCGCGGGGGGCTCCACCTCCCGTCGCACGTACGCCAACGCGATCGTCTGCCGCTGCCGCGGCGAGTAGCAGGAGCTGGTGATGCGCCCCACCATCTTGCCATCCGCCGGCTGAAGCAGCGCCGCCCCGCCGGCCGGCGCGGGCGCGTCCCCCAGCAGCACGCCGCGCAGCAGCCAGTTCACGTGCCCGCGGTGCAGGATGCGGATGATCACTTCCTGGCCGGTGTAGCACCCCTTCGTCTCGCTGATCGCGCGCTGCCGCAGCCCTGCTTCGAGAGGGATCGCTGTGGCGTCCAGTTCGGCGCCCCAGCGCGGGCGGCCGGCCTCGATGCGCAGGACATCCAGCGTGGCGTGCCCCGTGGGGCGCGCACCCGCTCGGCTCAACGCACGCCACAGCCCTTCCAGCTTTTCCGCTGGCGCGAAGATCTCGTACCCGAGGTCGCCGGTCTCGTGCGTCCGCGCGACCAGCACCTCGCGATCCTCGAACCGGGCCTCCGCGAAGGCATGCTCCGGCGCCTGCGCCGCGAGCTCGACATCCAGCGCCTGCAGCACGATCGTCCGGGCTCGAGGGCCATAGACGCCGAGCAGCCCGGTCGCACCCGAGACATCCTCGAACCTGGCGAAAAGCGGCGGCACCGAGCGGCGCAGATGCTCGACCAGCGCGGGACCGGCGCCCGCGTCACCATCCAGCAGCAGGTCCGCTTCACGCCGGCGGAATACACGCACGTCCGCGATCATCTTCCCCTTGGGGGTGAGCACCGCGGCGTACACGCCCTGACCCGGCGGCGCACCGGCCACATCGTTGCTGACCAGCCCCTGGATCATGCGCACGGGGTCGCGACCGTATAGGCGCAGCCGCAGCCGCTCCGAGCGGTCCACCAGCGCGGCGTCGCTCCGTGCGGCGGCGTACTCGGCCGCGGGATCGCCGTAGTTCCGGGGCACCCGCTGAACCGGGACCGGCAGAGGAGGGCCGCCGGGCGCAGCCTCTTCCGGCCCGCCCTGGTCCGCCC
>JACQVE010000209.1 GCA_016209965.1 Gemmatimonadota bacterium
GAGGAGGGGGGCGTCAGAGAGATCCCGCGGCCCGAGGAGATGGTCGAGCACGTGCACCGCGTGCGCGGCGGCCGGCTCTTCGAGCTGGCCTTCGTCGCCCCCAAGCTGCTGGAAACGGGCGAAGCAGGACGGCGAGTGCGACGGGCGGAGCCGGCGCTGGCTCGGCTGGGCACCGCTTTCCAGATCGTGGATGACCTCACGGACTTCGAGTTCGACCTGGACCGCAGGAGCCACAACCTGCTGGTCTCGCAGATCCGGCACCACGGCACTTCCCGGCAGCGGGCCAAGCTGGTCGAGCTGTGGGGCGGAGCCCCGGCGCGGCCCGGGCTGGTCGAGAGCCTGTTCCGCGAGCCGGCGCGCGCGGTGCTGGGGTGGGCGTACCGCGAGGCGCGCGCCGCGTTCCGCGCCTTCGAGGAGCTGGGCTTCTGGTTCCCCGCCCGCCTGGCCGATCAGGTGGTGCACGCCATTGTGGGGCTGGAGGGCGTGACCCGCATGGAGGCCATTGCTTCGCCCTAAAGCGGCAGGCGAGCGGGCCAGCCTGCCTTCTTCAGGTAAGTATCGAAGTCGGTCAGCGGCGGATAGATCGCGCGCAGGGTGGGCACGTCGGCGTCATAGCCCACGTCCTGGAACCAGCGGAACATCCGGTAGTACTCCTCGCCCATGGCCTGCCGGAACTGGTCCCACGGCACCTGGAAGTACGTGACCTCCCGCCCCACCGCCCGGCTGAACGCCGCCGCCACCTGCTCGGTGCTCCTCGAGTCGCCGGCCAGGTCCAGCTCCCGTCCCAGCCACTCCTCACGGTGCGCGAGCGCGAGCGCGGCGAAGCCGCCGATATCGTCAACGGCAATCTGCTGGAACTGGCGGTCCGGGCTGAGCGGGAAGGCGAGTTTGCCGCCCAGGATGGGGTCGGCCATCATCGGGTTCTCCCAATTGTCCATGAAGAAGACCGGCCGCAAAATGGTGTGCGGCAGGTCGAGTTCCCGCACGTGATTCTCGATCTGCCATTTGCTCTCGAAATGCGGCAGCCCCGTCTGTCGCTGAGCACTGGCCACGGAGCTGTAGACGAAGTGCTCGACGCCCGCCGCCCGGGCCGCGTCGGCCAGCCGCACGCCCTGGTCGATCTCCCGCTGGAACCCGGTCTCCCAGAAGTTCTGCACCGAGAAGACGCCGTACACGCCCTCGAGCACCCGGTCGAGCGAGGCGCGGTCGTCCAGATCGCCCTGCACCACCTCCGCGCCCTGCCCCACCAGCGCCCGGGCTGCGGGCTTGCTCGGGTCACGCGTCAAGGCGCGCACGCGGAACGAGCCATCGCGCAGAAGATGCCGCGCGACGGCACCGCCTTGATGCCCCGTGGCGCCCGTCACTAGCACGATGCGCGCACTGCTGCTGACCATTTTCAGCTCCCGTCCAGAACAGGTTAGAAAAGGGCTTCTAGGCGCTTGCCGCCCGGCATATTAACCCGTTGCGACGGCGCCGGCCAACCTCAGTCAACGCGACCCCGGGCGCTCCGCCGCGGAAACGGCTGCCACAAGACTTATGGCCGGGGTGGCTCAGCGGGGATCAGGGGGCTGTGCGGATTGTGCGGTGTTGCGCGCCGCCGCGCCACCCCGGCAGATTGCGGGTTGGATGAATACGCGTGGGGTACAGACGCGGGTCGTGCCGAAGCGGGCGATCCCCAGCGAAGGCCCAGATCACCGCTGAAGGCCGGGTCAGCATGTCTCCCGAGGACCACAGCATTCTGGAGGAGTTCGCCGCCCGAGTCCGTGAGCTGGAGCCGCGGGCCCGAATCTGGGCCTTTGGCTCGCGGGCGCGGGGCACCGCACACCCCGAGTCCGATTTCGACCTCTGCATTGTCGTGCCCGAGCGGCGCGATCCTCTCGACAGCGCCATCCGCGACATCGCATGGGAGATCGGGTTCGAGCGAGAGCGCGTCCTGACCACGGTCATGCTGTCCGCGTACGATTTCGAACAGGGGCCGATGTCCGCGAGCAGTCTCGTCGCCAACATCCGCCGTGAAGGTCGGGCCGCTTGACGGAACAGGAGAAGATTCGGGCGCTGGTTCGCTACCGACTGGATCAGGCGGACGAGGCGCTCCGTTCCGCGGAAACAAACCTTGCGCAAGGACTGGAAAGATCTGCCGTGAATCGAGCGTACTACGCCATGTTCTACGCCGTGCTGGCACTGTTGGCTACCCGCGCGCAGGAAACCTCCCGGCATGGCGGCGCCATATTGCTGTTCGACCGCATCTACGTGAAGCCAGGGGTTCTCCCCAAAGATTTTTCCCGATGGCTGCACGAGGCCTTCAATCAGCGGCAGACCGCGGACTACGCGACGGAATTCCGGCTCTCCGCGGATGCGCTTCGCCAGCTCCTGCAGCACGCCGGGGCATTTGTGAACGGAGTGATCGATCACCTGCGGACAGCAGGATTTCTCGGGTCCTGACCTCAAATCCGGCCTGAGCCCCGGAATCGGCCTCGCCGGCGAGCTCGTAGCGCAGGGAGTCTGGGGACGAGATTGCCGGGTGGCGTATTCGGGGCGCGAAGAGTGGGCGGGCGGCAATGTCGATCTCGCGCAGGAAGCGCTCCGCGACGACGGAGGCGAGTAGAGGCAGACGCCGCCGTCGGTCAGGCCGAACTCCCCAAGACCCAGCCTTGCGTTGGAGGTTCTCATGCGTGGTCTGGCGACTCTGCTCCTGCTCCTGCTCGCCGGCTGTGGCGCGGACCGGCCGGCGGCCGGGGGAAACGCGGCCGCCATCGACACGGCCGCTATCATGGCCCTGGCCGAGATCCCGGCAGCGACCTTCGACACTGTAGTCTGGGAGAGTGAGAGTGCGGCGATCGCGCGCGGCGCCGACGTCTTCAAGTGGGTGTGCGCACCCTGCCACGGCCCGCGCGGCCGCGGCGACGGCGGCTATGTGATCCGGGGCGACACCATCCACCCGCCCTCCTTCCTCGAGCCCGACTGGCGCCTGGCCAACGATCCCATGGGACTGCGGCGCAAGATCTACCTGGGCAACAACCGCGGCATGCCGCACTGGGGGGAGCGGGGGATGCAGGCCCGGGACGTGGTGGCCCTCGAGCTGTTCATCCGCAAGTCGCTGCGCGCGCCGCAGGGCCGCGGCGGCTAGGGGGTGAGCGGGCCGGTGCTTCGGGGGCGCGCCGGCCTGGCGCGCAGCTTCAGCCCTGAGCGCTCACCCGGCTACTTCGTCCAGTCCTGCACCTTCAGCCCGTCCACGCGGAACTCGGCGGTGTTGTTCGTGACCAGCGTCGCCTCGAGGCTGAGCGCCTGCGCGGCGAGCAGCATCTCGATCGGCCCGATCATGTGACCGCGGGCTTCCAGACTGGCACGAGCCGCGCCGTAGGCGAGGGCGGCGGCATCGTCGAAAGACAGGACCTGAAGCGGCTGAAGGAATAGATCCAGCTTCTCCCGATTCAACTTCGGCTGACGACTCTTCGCCACACCATACTCCAGCTCGGCAACCGTCAGGGCAGAGATGGCCACGTCTGTTACCCGACGGCGTGCCAACCTTCGTTCCGCCTTCGGCGATGACTTGCGAATCAGCGCGATACACAGGTTGGTGTCCAGCAGATACCTCGGCGGCATGGCTCAGCCCTGGAACAGCGCATCCAGCGCTGGACGACCCTGCACCCCCGGTTGCGCGCGCGCGGCCATGAAATCCGGCGAAAACGTGCCCAGGCTGTCCAGCAGCGGCTGCCACGGATTCTCCTTAGGCAGCAGGATCACCCCGCCTCGCCATTTCTTGACGTACACGGAATCGCCCTCGAAGCGGCAGTCGGCCGGAAGACGCACCGCCTGGCTTCGACCGTTCATGAACAGCCTCGCCTCTCGCACCACGCCGCTGCCGGCGGCACCACCCCGGTTGCGCCCGGCTTGGAGCTTTCGAGACATGGCTGGTGACCTCCTGTCTGGTCTATACCAGATAGTATATACAAAGGGGGTTTCAGCGTCAAGTCGAAACGGTTCGCCGCGGCTGCGGGGATTCCCGGCAAGGACCGGCCCGCGCCGAGAGAGCCCGCCGCCCGGGAAACTGATCGCATGCGCCCGCTGGCTCGCCGGTACGTGCGCGGCTTGCTCGCCGTCGGCCTCGCGGACCTCGAGGACGAAGAACGGCAGGGCCAGGCCCTCGAGGCCCCGGGAGGAACTGACCACCGAGTCTGGCTAAGCGCCGGCGTTTCTTCTCCTGCCGCAAGGCCGGAGGCACGACGCGAACCGGTCAGGATCCGGGCGTCTTGTCACTTCTGCTCGCGCTCGGTCGCAGCGTGGCACGCGCCTCCCGAAGAGCGTCAGCGAGTTCCTGCATCACCTCGAGCATCGCGAACTTCTCCTCGGGCGACGCGTTCGCGGCGGCGACGCGGCTGGCCTCCTTTGCGGCGAAGATGGCCGCGCGCACCTCCTCGAGCGGCCCCTTGTGCTCGCTCACGGCCACTGCTTCCGGAACTGGTGCCAGCGCGCCAGAAGCCCGTGTCCTCCGAGAATCACCTCGAGGGCCTCCATGTCGATGCTCCGTCTCGCCGTCCTCAGGAGGTGCAGGATTTGTGTCTGGTCCTTGGACCTGAACGTGGCGAGTTTCAAGGCAATGACGTACTCGGGAGACACGACGCGGGTGCGAAGGCCCCAGACCTCGAGGGTCTCGGCCTGCGCCATGGCCTCCTCTTCGAGCTCCGTTCCCGCCACAATAAACTGGAACTTCGCGGCTCCGAAACGGAGATACTCGCCATCGACGGCGGCCCCCGCGGCCTCAGCCGCACGGTAGATGGGCCCGAGGTCGATCACTGTGCCGGTCCTCCGCAAATGGACGAAGAGGTCGAGGTCGTCCGTATGGATGGGCTCGGCGTGAAGTATGAGGGCGACCGATCCGCCGATGGTCACGTCGGATACCACGCCCCTCGACTCGAGGTCAACCGCGAACGTGAGCACGTCGCGATAGCTCATGCAGGCAACGTAGCAGTGGGCGGAGTCAAGCGCACCTGTGCCCGGCACGCCTCGACCCCCGGAGGCAGAGTGATCACCGCAGAGTTGTTCACCGGCTACGCCGACCTCCGGCACATGAAAAGCCGTCGTCCTGCCGGCACTTTCGGGCGGCGTTCGGGATTTTCCGTCTAGGCTAGGGCGCAGAGGGCGCCGCGAAAAGAACAGATCACGCTGGATCCGGGCTCCGCCCTGGATTACGCCGGCGCCATGGCCGCCGGCGGAGCGTGTCGGCCGGGATCGCGATGCCAAGCTGCGGGATATCCCGCTCCAGGAACGTGCCGAGCCGAGA
>JACQVE010000210.1 GCA_016209965.1 Gemmatimonadota bacterium
GCTCGAGCCGCTGGAGCGCCTGCGCAAGCTCACGGCCGACCACATGGTGCGGGCCAAGCGGATCGCGGCGCACGTCCACTCCTTCATCGAGGTCGATTTTACGCAGGTCGACCGCATCCGCCAGAAGAACCGTGCGCGCTGGGAGCAGCAGGGCGTGAAGGTCAGCTACACCGCCTTCGTGGCCTGGGCGTCGGCGCGGGTGTTGCAGGAGTTCCCGCGGGTAAACGCCACCATCTCCGGAGACAGCATCCAGTATCGCGGGGAGATCAACATCGGCATCGCCGTCGACCTTGACCCCGGACTCATCGTGCCGGCGGTCAGGAACGCCGATGAGCTGACTGTGGTCGGACTGGCCAAACGCATCAACGATCTCGCGGCACGCGCCCGGGAGCGGAAGCTGAAGCCGGACGAGATCCAGGGCGGCACTTTCTCCATCACCAATCCGGGCGTGCTCGGTACGCTCGTGGGGATGCCGGTGATCCCGGAGGGAACGGCCGCCATCCTGGGAACGGGCGCCGTCGAGAAGCGGCCCGTGGTGCTCGAGCTGGATGGCCAGGACGTGATCGCGATCCGCAAGCGAGCGTGGTTCTCCCTGGGGTACGACCACCGCCTGGTGGACGGCGCCGATGCCGCCCGCTTTCTCGCCCGGCTCAAGGAGATCGTGGAGAGCTTCCCGGAGGACGCGGTCTAGTGGTCGGCCACGCGAGTATTGCGAGCGCCGGCAGGGCTCTCGAGGTGCGGCGGCTGGGACTGCTGCCCTACGGCGAGGCGCTCGAGCTGCAGCGCCGCCTGGTGCAGAGCCGCCGCGCGGGCGCCGTGCCTGACCTGCTCCTGCTGGTCGAGCACCCCCACGTCATCACCCTGGGCACCTCGAGCGCGCCCGGGCACCTGCTGCTAGACGAGTCGGAGCGTCGCCTGCTGGGCATCGAGCTCTTCCACGCGGGGCGGGGTGGCGACGCCACCTATCACGGGCCGGGGCAGCTCGTGGGCTACCCGATCCTGGACCTCAACCCGGACCGCTGCGACCTGCACCGCTACCTGCGGGACCTGGAGGAGGTCATCATCCGCGCGCTCGGCGATGCGGGGGTAGCGGCCGGCCGCAAGCCCGGCCTGACGGGCGTGTGGGTGGGCAGCGAGAAGATCGCCGCCATTGGCGTGCGCGTCTCGAGCGGCTGGATCACCTCCCACGGCTTCGCGCTGAACGTCGCGCCGGACCTGCATTACTTCGACGCCATTATCCCTTGCGGCATCAGGAATGGCGGCGTGACCTCGCTGGGCAGGCTGCTGGGCGCCGACCACCCGGCCCTGGCCGCCGTACCGGACCACATCACGCGGCGTTTCGCCGAAGTCTTCCAGCGCACACTGAAGGAGACCTAGCCTAGCCTAGCCTAGCCTAGCCGGGCGGAGCGGTGTCGTCGAAGTCCAGGTAACGGCCGCGGCCGCGTTGCTCCTCCAGCCACGCGCTGAGGCCGGAGGGCTTGGCGCCGCCGGACTCATCCTGCGTGCGAGCCGCGCGCTGGGCCAGGTGGTTGGCGTACTCGTTCTGCGGGTGGCCGGCGTGGCCACGCACCCACTGCCATTCTACCCGGTGCCGGGCTGCCTGCGCGACCAGCTCCCGCCATAGCTGCTCGTTCTCCAGCAGGCCGCCTTTGCGCTTCCAGCCGCGCCGGATCCAGCCCTGCACCCATTCCCTCATGCCGCGCACCAGGTACTGGGAGTCCGACGTGAAAACGACGCGGCAGGGCGCATGCAGCGCACGCAGCCCTTCAATGGCGCTGCGCAGTGCCATGCGGTTGTTGGTCGTGGCGGGCTCGCTGACCCAGTAATCGCGCCGCTCCCACCTGCCGCGCCGCCAATGCTCGATGAGCCCCGCGGCGCCGCCCGGCCTGGGCCGGTCCGGGAACTGGATGCCCAGGCAGGATTCGTCCGCGTACAGGAAGACGAGCGGGTCCATAGCCGGGCAAAGCTGGGCGGGTGGCCCGCGCGGGCGCAACAGCCGGCGCCCCGCGCCCGCCCCGCCGGGGATTGCTTGACACCCGGAGCCGGGCGCGTAAATTGCTGCCAGGTCTCAGCTTGCATTGCTCGACCGATTCGAGGACTCTTGCCAGAACCTGCCTACCTGCTGCTGGAAGATGGACGCCGTTTCGAAGGGGAACGGCTGGGAGCCGCCGGAGCCGCACTCGGTGAGGTGGTGTTCAACACCTCGATGACGGGCTATCAGGAGGTGCTGACCGATCCCTCCTACGCCGGCCAGATCGTGGTCATGACCTACCCGCTGATCGGGAACTATGGTGTCAACCGGGAGGACGAGGAAGCGGCTGGCCCGCAGGTGGCGGGCTTCATTGTCCGCGAGGCCGCGCGGCTGCACAGCAACTGGCGGGCGCAGGACTCCCTGGAGGCCTACCTCGAAGGGCACGGGGTCATCGGTCTCTCGGGCGTTGATACGCGCGCACTGACGCGCCATCTGCGGTCAGCGGGCGCCATGCGTGCCGGCGTCGCGCCGGCCGAGGCGCCCGAGGCAGAGGTGCTGGCGCGCGTCCTGGCTCACCCGCGCATGGAAGGGCTGGACCTGACCGGCCAGGTCAGCACGGCCGAGCCCTACGAAGTCTCGCCCGTGGGCGAGCCCCGCTTCCACGTCCTGGCCTATGATCTGGGGATCAAGCGGAACTCGCTGCGGCTGCTCGCCGAGCGGGGTTGCCGCATTACCACCTTGCCCGCCCACACCACGGCCGGTGCCGTGGCGGACGAGAAACCCGACGGTCTGTTCCTTTCCAACGGGCCCGGCGACCCGGATGCCGTGGGTCACGCA
>JACQVE010000211.1 GCA_016209965.1 Gemmatimonadota bacterium
CCCTTCGCCCGGCCCCGCTCCCTGAAGCGCAATCCTACCAGCGACCTGGCCAAGCCCGCCGGCGCCAAGGCTGCGACGCCCGGGGTGCGGGAAACGGCCAACCTCGACGCCAGCACGCGCAAGCCCATTGTCGAGATCGCCGCCGCCCAGCCGGACGAGGTCGCCATGGACGCCGTCTTCCCGGGCGTGGGCGGCGCGCCCAGCAAGAATGGCGGAGCGTTCACCACCAACTTCGTGCGCAACCTGTGGCAGGCCCCCGACAACGCCAGCTACCAGGAGGTCTTCGAATTCACGCGGCGCGACCTCAAGCGCCAGCGCTTCGTGCAGAACCCCAACCTGGACGGCCCGGCGACGCGCGGCCTCTTTACCGTGGACGGCGGGCCCGTGCTCGCCGCGGCCGAGCCCGAGAAGCCGGCGCCGCCACCACCACCACCGGCCAAGCCCGCCGCAGCGCCGCCACCTGCACCGGCCCCGGCCCGGCCGGAACCGCCAGCCCCCAAGGCGGAAGCGCCCGCACCGGCGCCTGCACCCAAGCCCGCGGCGCCGCCCAAGGCAGAGGCACCAGCCCCGCCTCCCGCGCCGGTGAAGGCGGAGCCGACCCCGGCGCCTGCTGCACCGAAGCCCCAACCGCCGGCGCCCAAGCCCGAGCCGCCGGCGCCTGCACCGAAGCCCGCGGCGCCGCCCAAGGCAGAGGCACCAGCCCCACCTCCCGCGCCGGCCAAGGCGGAACCGACCCCGGCGCCTCCTGCACCGAAGCCCCAGCCGCCGGCGCCCAAGGCAGAACCGCCGGCCCCCGCGCCCCAGCCGCCGGCCGCGCCTCCTGCCCCGGCTAAGGCCCAGCCCACGCCGCCACCGGCGCCGGCACCTCGGCCCGAGCCGCCCGCACCCGCGCCTACACCCGCACCCGCGCCTGCACCGGCTCCGGCGGCTCCACCCGCCGCACCGGCTGAGGCCGCTGCCGGCTGGGACGCCTACGTGCCCGTTTCCGCCATCCTGGGCGAGGCCGAGGTCGAACTGGGCGGCGGCAGCGCCGCCGGGATCACTGAGGGCTCGTTCTACAAGGTCGGTGACAAGACCTTGCAGGTCATGAAGGTGGAAAAGGACAAGGCCCGCGCCCGCGTGGTCGAGAAGGAGCTCCGCGGAATCAAGCTCGTGCGCCGCGACTCCCTCGCCGTCGGCGCGCGCGCCTATCTCGTCGCCTATAGCTTCCCCGAGACTGTCCTGCGCGTGTCCGTCGCCGGCCTGCCCGCCGCCGCCCGCACCGCCATCACCAGGCAGCTCGCGGGCCTGGCCGGGCTGCAGATCGTGCAGGATCCCAAGACATTCGCCGACCTGCTGATCCAGCCCGACGGCAAGAACTACGTCGTCCTGGGCGTCGATGGCGCCGTCCGCCACACGGTCGCGGCGCCGACCGCGAACCAGGGCGCGGACGCCCTCGCGCCGCTGCTGCGCAACGAGTGGGGGACCCACCAGCTTGCAGCGCTCGAGAACCCCGCCCGGCCGTTCCCGGTCGAGCTCTCGTTCCTGACCGAGCGCAGCACATTCCGCCTCGACGACGAGATCGAGTTCCGCATCCGGGCCGGCAGCGACGGCTATCTGACGCTGGTCGACCTGGGGACCGACGGCACGGTAACCGTACTGTTCCCCAACGAATGGGAGAGCAGCAACTTCGTCCGCGCCGGCCAGGAGGTCGTCCTGCCGACCACCGCCATGCGCACCAGCAGTGTCGTGTTCACCGCCTCGCCGCCGGCCGGTCGGGGCATTGTCCGCGCTTTCGTGACGCAGCGCCCGATGGTGGTTCCCTTCGCCAAGGGCGCCGGCTTCGCGCAGGGTGAAGCCAGCCAGGCGGAGCTGGTCAGACAAGCGCTGCGGCGCGCCGCCGGCGAGCCACCGGTTTCGGGATCGGAGGCCTGGCCCATTGCCACCTGGGCCAGCGCCTCACTGGTCTACGAGATCACGAAGTAGCGCGGCGGATAGAAGCCTATGAAGATCCGGCGACTCCTGGCCGGCTTCGGCATCACGGGCAGCGCCGCTCTCGTGGCGTTCGGCCTGACGACCGTCCAGTTCTTCGAGCCGCTGTTCGGCCAGCTCGAGTTCAAGACGCTCGACTTCCGCGTCCGCTCGGCGGCCAAGCCGCCCCGCGAGAAGAGCGACGTCGTGCTGGTCCTCTTCGACAGCACGGCTACCAGGGATTGGCCTTACCTCGAGCCGTTCCCCCGCGCCGTGCTCGCCGACCTCGTCGATGCCGTGGCCGGCCTCGGCGCCCGCGCCATCGGCCTGGACGTCTACCTGCACCGCCCCTATCCCGAGCTCGATCGCCTCGAACCCTTTGTGGACGGAGACGCACGCCTCCGCGCCGCCATGGCCAGGGCGGGAAATGTGGTGCTCGTCGCGCCCAGCGAAGGCTCCGGCGCGGAGCGCGTGCTGCTGCCGCCACACCCTTATTTCGCTGAGGTGGCCGCGGCAGTCGCCGATGCCGGCACGCCGACCCCCTTCGAGACGCAGCGCGACGGCCTGCTCACCACCCGCACCGAGCAAGGACTCGTGCCCAGCTTCGCGCTCGCGCTTTACGCGCAGGCGCGCGGGATCGACCTCGACGCTTACCTCGCGCAGGCGGCCCGATCCGGAACACTGCCGGTCCCCGGGCTCCCCCAACGCTACGCCCGAATCCCCGAAGAGAAGGCCTCGCAGACCGCCCCCATCCTCTTTGTCGGGCCGCCCAGCCGGCCCGGGCGCGATGACGGCGCGTTCCTCGTCTTCTCTTCCGCCATTGTGCAGCAGGTGGGAGCCCTGGGCGATTTCATGCCCGACTGGTTCAAGAACGCGTTCCGCGACAAGATCGTGCTCATGGGCAGCGGCTACCATTACAACGAGCAGTTCCGCACGCCCTTCTACGACGAGACGGCCGCCAATGGCGAGATCTTCGGCTGGACCTACGGCGTCGAGGTGCACGCCAACCTGCTCGAGAATCTGCTGACCGGCCGCCACCCCATCGAGCTCGGCACCAGCCGCACCCTCTTGCTGCTGCTCCTCCTATCCCTGCTGGTCACTGCCGCCACCTTCTTCCGCGGCGTGGCCTGGGGCGCAGCCCTGGCGCTGCTGCTGCTCGACGCCGTGCTCTGGCTGGCCTGGTCACGTTTCGCCGACGCATACGTGCACCTCCCCATCATCGGGCCCACACTCGCCCTCGTCTTCGCCTTCCTGGGCTCCACCAGCTACGTGTCCGTGGTGGAAGGGAAGGAGAAGCGCGTCATTCGCGGCGCGTTCTCGAAGTACGTCTCGCCCGCCGTCGTGGACCAGCTCGTCGCTGACCCCTCTCGCCTCAAGTTGGGCGGCGAGATGCGCACCATCAGCATCCTCTTCAGCGACCTGGCCGGCTTCACTTCCATGACCGAGGCGCTCAAGGACACGCCCGAGAAGCTGCTCTCCCTGCTGAACGAGTACCTGGACGAGATGGCCGATATCGTGCTCGAGGAAGGCGGTACCCTCGACAAGTATATTGGCGACGCCATCATGGCGCTGTACGGGGCGCCCAGCGCTCTCCCTGATCACGCGCTGCGCGCCTGCCGCACCGCCATCCGCATGCAGCGCCGGCTCCACCAGCTCAACCTGCAGTGGCGCGATGCCGGTATCCGCGAGTTGAGCATGCGCATTGGCATGAACACCGGCACCCCGGTAGTGGGCAACATCGGCGGGCAGAAGCGCTTCGACTATACGGCCCTGGGCGACGACGTCAACCTGGCCGCGCGTCTGGAGCCGGCGTGCAAGACCTACGAGGTCGATATCCTCATTGCCGAGAACACCCGCCATGCCGCGGGCGCGGCAGTCCAGGTGCGCGAGCTGGACCTGCTCGCCGTCTACGGCAAGGCGCAGCCCGTGCGCGTGTTCGAGCTGCTCGGCCTCGCCGGCGATGACATCGGGCCCAAGGCCGAAGTGCTCGCGCAGTACGAGCGCGGCCTCGAGACGTTCCGGGACCGCGACTTCGAACTGGCCACCCAGTACTTCCAGGCCGCGCTCGAGCTCGATCACACGGACGGCCCCAGCTCGCTCTACCTCGAGCGCTGCCGCGAATGCATCCTCAACCCGCCGCCCGCGGACTGGGATTTCGTCCAGCGCAGGCAATTCAAGTGATGCCACGGGACGGGAACACGGAAAGGGAGGGTCTCATGCGCGTTGTGCGCCGCCGCCTCATTGCCAGCGCCCTGCTAGTCGCCGCACTCATCACGGGTGCCGCGGCAGCGGTAGCGTCCGCGGACCCGGTGGCCGTACTCATTCAGGTGAACGGCGCCGTGCGCGTGCAGCGGTCTGGCCAGAGGGCGCCCGTCGGCGCCACACTGGGCATGTCGCTGATGGACGGCGACCGGGTGATTGTTGCCGCGGGCGCCCGCGCGGTACTGCTCTACCGCACCGGTCGGACCCAGACCGCAACGGCCTCCCTCACGGTTGCCGCGCCGGCGGAAAACCGGCCCGGCGGCCTGTTCAACCAGACCGTCCGCACCCTCACGCAGGTTGCCACCACCGATGCCCGCACCCAGCCCAACCGGCAGGGAATGATCCGGCCCATCGCGGGCGCCGCCGTCCCGGTCTCGCCCCGCAACCGCATCAACGTGCTGGACGTGCGGCCGACCTTCCTCTGGTTCCGCATTCCGGAAGCCGCCGGCTACACAGTGCAGATCAGGCGAGCCGAGACCAAGCCGCCCCTCACGGACGACCCCGCCGATACCGCCTGGAAACCCGTCCGCTATGATGTTGGCGCCGATACTACCTGGACGTTGCCCGGCTCCGAGAACCCCCTGGTGCCCGGCGCCTTCTACGAGTGGACGGTCGCCGCCGCCGATGGCGGCCGGGTGGCCGAACCGCAGCGCTTCCGCATCATCAGCGCGCCCGAGTATACCGCCCTCGCCCGCAGCCTGGGCGGCATCAGCGCCATGGGGCTCGACCCGGCTGGCGACGGCCTGTTCATGGCCGCGCTAGCCTATCGCGATGCCGGACTTTTCTACGAAGCGGACCGCGCCCTGAACCGGCTGGAAGCGGCCGGCGCCGGCACCGGCCGAGCCTTCCACCTGCTGCGGGGCGAGGTCTATGACGCGCTCGGCCTGCTCCAGGCGGCTGCCGAAGCCTTCCGGCGGGCCGAGGCGCCGGAGACGGCCACCTGAGCGCCGATACACCCAGCGGCAGCCAGATCAACGTCGGGGAAGTATGATCGCAACCGGCAACCCCAGCATCGTCGACGCCGTCCTCTACCACGGGGCCGGCACGCAGCTCCAGGCCATGGAAGCGGCCATTGAAGGTGCACACATCCCGCGCCGCGCCACCATCTCCGCCCTCGCCGAAATCGATGAGCCGCCCGAGGTCCCGGCCGTGCTGCTGCTGGATCAGACCCTCGCCAGAGCAGCGCCGGACCTGGCCGCGGCGCTCGCCGGCCTGCCCGCAGCCGTGGTCGTGGTCGCACTCGATGGCGACGTCGAGGCCCTGGCGGCAGAGAGTGACCGCGTGCTCCTGACCCTGCCCGCCGGCCAGCACACGGCCGAGGCCGCGCGTACCCTGCGCGTCGCGTTCCGCCACGCCGCCGAGCGCCTGGCCACCGACCGCGCCGACCGCGAGCTCGCTCGCGCCCGCAGCGAGCTGCGCGAGCTGAATCGCATTGGCATGGCGCTCATGACCGAGCGCGACCCCGAGCGCCTGCTGGTGCACATCCTCGAGCAGGCACGGCGCCTCACCCAGAGTGATGCCGGAAGCCTTTACCTGGTCGAGCTGGACGAGGACGGCAAGCCGCGCCTCCGCTTCAAGCTGGCCCAGAACGATTCGCTGCCCGGTCTGCCGCTCGTCGAGTTCACCCTGCCCCTCGACCGCACCAGCCTCGCCGGCTACGCCGCAGTCACCGGGGAAGCGCTGGTCCTCGAGGACGCCTACCGCATCTCGACCGACGCGCCCTATTCCTTCAACCGCAGCTTCGACGAGCGATTCGGCTACCGCACGCAGTCCATGCTCGTGGTGCCCATGAAGGACCACAAGGACGAGGTCGTGGGCGTGCTCCAGCTCATCAACCGCAAGCGCGACCCGGACGCCCGCATCACGGACGAGGGTTCGGCCGAACTGATCGTGCTCCCCTACGGCGAGCGGGAGCTGCAGCTCGTACGCTCGCTGGCCGGCCAGGCCGCCGTGTCCATCGAGAACTCGCAGCTCTACCAGCAGATCGAGCACATCTTCGAGAGCTTCGTCAAAGCCTCCGTGATCGCCATCGACCAGCGAGATCCGACCACGGCCGGACACAGTGTGCGCGTGGCCACCATGACCTGTGACATGGCCGAGGCCATCGCTGAGCACGGCCGCGGGCCCCACGCCGACGTGCGCTTCAGCCGCGAGCAGATGCGCGAGCTGCG
Source organism: Gemmatimonadota bacterium (assembly GCA_016209965.1). Lineage (NCBI taxonomy): Bacteria > Pseudomonadati > Gemmatimonadota > Gemmatimonadota bacterium. Next base: position 6,384 of record JACQVE010000211.1, read on the forward strand.
CTACGCGGCGCTGCTCCACGATTTCGGCAAGGTGGGCGTGCGCGAGGAGGTGCTGGTCAAGGCCAAGAAGCTGCCGCCCCACCTCATCGAGCGGGTCGAGGCGCGCTTCGATCTGATCCGCAGGACGCTGGAAGCCGATTACTACAAGCAGCGGGTGGAGCTCGTCGGGCAAGATGGGCCCGCCCACTTCGCCGCCATGGAAGGCCCGCTCGAGGAGGAGTTCCAGCGCCAGATGGAAGAGCTCGAGCGCCTGCACGCCGCTGTGCGCGCGGCCAATGAGCCGACCATTCTCCCCGAAGCCAGTGCGGAAATCTTGGATGACATTGGCCGCCGCACCTTCCGCGGCGTGCGCGGCGACCTGCTCCCCTTCATTACCGAGCACGAGCTGCACTTCTTGAGAATCCCCAAGGGCAGCCTGGATGACCACGAGCGCCGGGAAATCGAGTCCCACGTCGAGCAGACTTACCGCTTCCTCTCCCAGATACCGTGGACCGACGACCTGCGCAGTGTCGCCGACATCGCCTACGGCCACCACGAGAAGCTGGATGGCCGCGGCTATCCGCGCGGCATCCGGGCCGACCAGATCCCGGTCCAGACCCGGATGATGACCATCGCCGATATCTTCGACGCCCTGACCGCCTCCGACCGCCCCTACAAGAAGGCCATCGGCGAGCAGAGGGCGCTCGACATCCTGGTCATGGAAGCGAAGAGCGGAATGCTCGACCAGCCCCTGGTCGAAATGCTGATCGAGAGCAAGTTGTACCGGAAAGTACTGGAGCGCGACTGGCGGGAACTGTAAGCTCTCTCACCCCGGGGCCCCTCTTCTGTCATCCCGGGCAAGTGCGGCGAACCGCCCTTTGCTTTCCTGCCTGCTACGCCCGTTCGCAATTACAGTGACCGCCGAGCGCGCCCAGCACACAGAGATCGTACCGTACCTGGCGACCGCCTGGCACTCCGCGCCTCCGCGGCCTCGGCGGTGGTTCTCGGCGCCCAGCCGCTGCCCTGCAGATAAGCGAACTCCTGACCCGGAGGACTGGAGAGCGCCGCTCCGCGCGCGGCTCCGGGTTATTCCCCGGCAGGCTTGCCGCTGGCCGCGACCGCCAGCGGCACATCCCCCAGCCCGCTGCGCTGCGGGTTCTGCCGTCCGTTCGTGTCCCCCCTCACCTTCGTGGTCACGTAGTTCGCGACTTCCGCAAACGTGACAATGCCATTCGCATC
>JACQVE010000212.1 GCA_016209965.1 Gemmatimonadota bacterium
GCGGTCGCGGGGCTCGTTCCCGCCGCGGTCTTGGCCCAGGGCTCGGCCGGCGCCGGCGCCACGGGCTCCGGCTCGGGCAGTGCCAGCGGATCCGCCAGCGGAGCCGCGCGGTCCGCGGCGGACGCGCAGGCGGATGCCCGGATCGAGGCTGCACTCGAACAAGCCCTCGAGGTCGGCATCCCGGTGACCATGCTGGAAAGCAAGATCGCCGAGGGAAAGGCGAAGGGCGTGTCCATGACCAGGATCGCCACTGCCGTCGAGCACCGGCTCGAGGTGCTGACCGAGGCGCGCGCGGCCATGGGCGGTGCGGCGGCGGAGGCCTCGGCCAGCACGATGGCGGCCGCAGCGTTCGCCCTGGAAAAGGGCGCCAGGGCCGAGGACGTGAAGGACGTCAGCCAGACCTCGCCGCCGGAGCAGCGGACCATCGCGCTCGCCGTGCTGGGTGAGCTGGTCGCGGAGGGGAAGTCTTCCGCCAGCGCCGCGGCCGAGGTGCGGTCCGCGCTCGAGCGCAACCTTGACCTGGCGGCTGAGCTGTCCTCGGAGACCCGGGCGGAGATCCGGCTGGGCCGTGGCGACGAGCCTTCCCAGCCTGGGTCGGGCACCCAGGGCGGCGGCAGCGTCTCGGCCGGCGCGGAGGTGCGCGGGAGCGGCACCATCCAGGCCGGGCTGCCGGGTGCGTCGGTCGGCGCACAGCTTATCGGACAGGGGAAGGTGGTTGGTGTGGTGAAGGGTGGCTCCAGGCAGTAAGCCTGCCGTAGGCTGCTGCGCCGGCCGTTTACCCCGCCGGGGGCCGTTCGCCCCGGCGGGGTTTTCCTCGGCGGGCAAAGCTCCCTGCCGCCCGGGACAACCGGAGGAGCATTGCCCGGTGTCTTCGGCGCAGGCACAGCTCACTGCCCGTTCACGGTCCCCGTGCCCTACCCCTTCGATGCCGGTGGCGCGCTCTCCCTTGCCCGTGACCATGCCCCTGCTTCCGGCACGGCCGCGCCCATGCGCCAGGAGAATCGGCTTGCGACGGGAGTGGTTGTTCCAGCCACCGTGCCCACCAGGGCCGGCCGCGGTTGGCGCGCGCCTCACCGCTAACCCGCCAGGTTTCCCTTACGGCGCGCCGCCTGATGGACTGTTTCTCAAGTACCTGTGGCTCGTATGCCGCCTCCCGATTGCTGCAGCGCGATCGCGCAGCATCTGCTGCAGGGCGCAGGTGGAGTGGGGTGACAGTCTGCTCGTGGACTGTTTCTCACTGCGGTAACCGCTGTCGAGCGACCACGGGGTGGTGGCCGCCCCGGAACGGACAGCGCTTTCGCGCGGCGGCGGCTGCCGGCGCTAACCGGCCGGCACCGCGGGCGGCTCTTCAGGCGGCAAATGCCTCTGCCCTGTGCCCCGCTGCTTCCATGGCACGAACGGGCTCCCCTCGGGCGCCGGATCGAGCAGCAGCACCGGGTCGCCCACCTCGATCTCGCTGTCCGTCAGGACCGCGCCGAACGCGCCGCCCTGCCAGTTGGGGTACATGGCCGCGCGCAGCCCCGGCACCGCCTGCTCCATGCGCTCGCACGGCTTGGTCTCGCCCAGCAGCTCGATGCGGCAGGAGCCGACCTGCAGGATCTTGCCCCGGCTCGCCTCCAGCCGCACGCCGCTGACCATGAGGTTGGCGCGCCGGGTCGAGGGCTCCGCCGCGGCGCCCAGCTCGGCCATGAGCTGCTCCCAGACCTCGCGCTCGATCACCGTGACCTGGCGCCGCCCGCCCTGGTTGGCGTTGCCGACAATGCCCTGGCCGGCGCGCAGCGCCGCACGCGCCACCGGATCCATGCGCCCCCAGTGCGCCCGCTTGATCCAGATCGCTTCCAGCCGGCCTGACGTTCCCGCCGGCGACGTCGTCTCCATGGCAACTCCGCTGGGGCTGGCCTCCGTGCTCAACCTAGCACCGGCTCGGCAGTCTGGGGCTCAGGCTGGCGGCAGTGCGCCGCGAGAAGAGCACCGTTCCGCTGCGGCTGAAGACATAGAACTGCCCGCCACCGTGCCGTGCCCCGATATTCTATTGGCCCACCTCGCGCGCCCGCTTCGACCATTGCCATAGGCCGGTTGTGATGGCAGTGGGAAGTCGATGACCTAGCTGGCGGGCAAGCATGACGATTTGCCCCCGATGATGCCCTTCGTGAGCCACGTGGTAGGCCAGGAAGTGCACGACGTCGCTCGGATAATTCTGCCAGGCCACAGTCGGAAGCCTGCCGCCATTCTCCAGCCCGAGAAGCAGCATGTCGAGAATGCCTCGGCTGCTTCGGTCCAACGCAGCAAGCAGTTGAGACGGGCTCACGCTCAGCCGGTCAACGGGTTGGGGGACGGCGATACCCACCTTCTTGCCCACCATCTTGATCCACATGCAGCGGTTGTTGTGCAGGTGAGCGCCGATCATCCGGACCGTACGGCCAGGCGCTGCCGGGACTCTCTCATCCCAGAGCGCCTCGGGCAGGTTCTCGATGAGGTAGGTGGTCACCCGGTTATTGGTCTTCCAGGCTGCGACGAGCGAATCTCCGAGCACCTCAGCGGTCAGCGTTGGCATGAGACCCATCCGGTTTTATGCGCACGCGATCCGACCTGCCGGAAGCGGTCGCGTGCGATCGCCCGCATGCGCTTCCCCGCCTTGGAACCCGGCAGCCCTGCGTGGTCCGGGAC
>JACQVE010000213.1 GCA_016209965.1 Gemmatimonadota bacterium
ACCGTGATCACGCCGTCCTTGCCCACCTTCTCCATGGCGTCGGCAATCAGATCGCCGATCTCGGGATCGTTGTTCGCCGAGATGGTCCCGACCTGCGCGATCTCCTTCTTCCCCTTCGTCGGCGTCGAAATCGCCTTCAGCTCCTCGACCACCTTATCGACCGACTTCTCGATCCCCCGCTTGAGCGCCATGGGGTTCACACCCGCGGTGACGTTCTTCAGACCCTCGCGAAAAATCGCCTGCGCCAGCACGGTCGCGGTGGTCGTGCCGTCGCCCGCCAGATCACTCGTCTTGGTGGCCACTTCCTTCACCATCTGCGCACCCATGTTCTCGACCGGGTGCTCGAGCTCGACTTCCTTGGCCACCGTTACGCCGTCCTTGGTGACCGTCGGCGAGCCGAACTTGCGATCAATCACCACGTTGCGGCCCTTCGGGCCCAGCGTCACCTTCACCGCCTCGGCCAGCTGATCGATGCCCCGCTTCAGCGCCGAACGCGCTTCCACATCAAATTGCAGTTCCTTTGCAGCCATAGCCGCTCTCCTCCCTGTGCTGGTTGTCTCGTCTCCCGCCCCGGCACTCAGTCGCCTGAGTGCCGGGTCAGGTCTGGATTACCGCGAGCACATCCGACTCCCGCAGGATCAGATACTGCTCGTCGCCTACCGTGACCTCCGTGCCACTGTACTTCCCGTACAGCACGCGGTCCCCTTCCTTCACCTCGGGCGGGATCCGCTTGCCATCGTCCGTCATCTTCCCCGGGCCCACCGCCGTCACCTCCCCCTGCTGCGGCTTCTCCTTGGCCGTGTCGGGAATGTACAGGCCGCCCTTCATCTGCTCGGTCTCCTCCAGCGGCTTGACTACCACGCGATCGGCCAACGGCCGGATCTGGGTCGCGGAAGCAGTGGCCATACGCAACCTCCTCTAGGAAAGGTTGGGGTGTGTGGGTTTTAGCACTCTTCTGAGGTGAGTGCTAAGAGAGTGCGGGCAATCTCTCGCCCGGCCCGGGGTGTGTCAAGGGGGGGGCGGGGCGAGGCGTGCCGGCGGGCGCGTTGGCAAGGTGTGTGCCAGGCGGGTGCGCCAGAACGGCAGTGGGGAGTGGGGTGGGGTGGGCGGGGTGAGGTGGCAGAGGGGGCTTGCGGAAGGGGGGCGTGAAGCGCAGGCTGGAAGCGGAGCCTGCTGCGGCGGCCGAGAATGGAGGGGGTGCCCGATGAGGATGGAGCGTCTGTATCGCGACCGGGAGGAGGCGGGGGAGCAGTTGGCGGAGCGGCTGTTGGAGTATCGCGAAGAGGAGCCGCTCGTCCTGGCGGCGCCGCGAGGCGGGGTTGCGGTGGGGCTTCCGGTGGCGCGCCGGCTGGGCGCGCCGCTGGATGTAGTGTTGGTGAAGAAGCTGGGTGCGCCGGGCAACCCGGAGCTGGGCTTTGGCGCCGTGGCGGAGGATGGGGAGGTGGTGCTGGACGAGGAGTTGACGTCACGGCTGGGCCTGGAGCCTAGGGAGATCGAGGCGCTGGTCACGCAGGTGGCGGCGGAACTGGCAGAGCGTGGGCGACGCTACCGGGGAGCGCGGCCGGCGGTGGAGATTGCGGGGCGGACGGTGATCGTTGTGGATGATGGTGTAGCCACGGGTTCGACCCTGGAGTCGGCGGTCATGGCGGTGCGGAAGCGGGGTGCGCGGCGGGTGGTGGCGGCCGTGCCGGTGAGCTCGCTGGAGGCGCGGTCGCGGCTGGAGCAGGCGGCGGACGCCTTTGTGTGCCTGCTGGTGGATCCGGGCTTTCTGGCCGTGGGTGCGTATTACGAGGATTTTCCGCAACTGACGGACGAGGAAGTGGAGCGGCTGTTGACGGCAAGACCGCAGGAGGGAGGCGCGGGCCCGCCTCCCTCCCGTTCCTGAAGCTGTGAAGCGCTGGGGCCTGGCGTCAGAACCTTTGGCTCTCGACGTCGGCGCCGCTGCGGCTGCCGCGCGGGCCACGGCGCTCGCCGCCCCGCCCGCCGAAGCTAGGCGGGCCCTGGGGGGCTTCCAGCCTCACAACGTTCTGGGCCTTGAGGCCTTTGGGTTCCTCGATGACCTCGAACTCGACGCGTTCCCCTTCATTAAGGGTCTTGAAGCCGGCGCCCTGGATGGCGCTGTGGTGGACGAAGACGTCGGTGCCGTCGTCCTGGCGGATGAAGCCGTAGCCCTTCTCCTGGGAGAACCACTTCACGGTGCCTGTGATACGAGCCATTCCCTTAACCCTGGTCACGTTGTTTCTTTGCGGCGCGATTCCCGCGAAAGGCGTGAGCGATGCACAGATCGTTCCGCCAGGAAAGCCCTGTGGTCGAATTCACCAATACAGCGGCATTCGGTTGCCGATCCTTAGTGGTCGAGTTCGTAAGCACGGCCGTACTTGCGGATTCGACCACTTAGCTGCGCGGTTCGGGGGTGGGGTGCCGCGGTAGGCACGGGGCGTCAAATCTGACTGTGACGGCTTTGCCGGCGAGCGCGGGCGTTTCTCCGCCGTGCGGCCGCCGCCTTGCGCTTCTTGGCTTCGCTGGGCTTCTCGTAGAAACGACGCCGCTTCAGATCCTTGAACAGTCCGGACCGGATGAGCTTCCGGCGGAACTGCTTGAGCGCCCAGTCCAGCCGATCGTTTTCTCCGATGGTAACCTCTACCATGTCTCCTCCTGCTGCAGTTCAAACCAAACGGGACCCAGGCGCGCACCCGGATCCCGACGCTCGGTCCGGCGCCGGCGTGCGGCGCCAGTGCTTCCCACCTGCCGAAATCTAACGGGCGCAGCAGGCCACGTCCAGCGGCGAGTGCGCCGCGAGCGCGTGTTCTGTGGGCCGGCCGTGCCGGTACAGGCGAGTCCAGCAGCGGCGCCAGGCAGCGGCTTACCTGGGGCGCCGCGCGGCCGCGGGCGCCTTCAGGGGAGCGACCCGCAGGCCGACCTGCTGCTCTTCGAGGTGGCGGTAGGCCAGATCGAGACCATACAGGGTGAGGAACGGCTCGACGCGCTGGACGGTGGCGCAATGTGGCGCGATGAGCGGGGCCAGCCCCCCGGTGGCGACCACGAGGGCATCCGGCCGCTCCCACTCTGTCTTGATGCGGCGGACAATGCCGTCAATGGCATCGACCGCAGCATAGAAAATGCCGCTCTGCAATGACGCCTCGGTGCGGCGCCCGATCACCCGCTCCGGACGTTCGAGGTCTACGCGCGGCAGCTTTGCCGTGCGGCGCACGAGTGTTTCGGCTCCGGTACGGAGGCCCGGCGCGATCACGCCCCCCGCAAAGACGCCTTCGCTGGTGATGCAGTCGAAGGTTGTCGCGGTGCCGAGGTCTACGGCAATGGTGTCTGTCTGATAGAGCTTTGCCGCCGCCAGGGTATTGACGATGCGGTCGGCCCCGACCGTGAGCGGCTCTTCGACATCCAGGCGAATCGGGAGGGGCGAGCGCGCGTCGATGACCGCTGTACGTAAGCCCAGATGACGCTCGCAGCTCTCCACCAGCACAGGTGTAAGCGGCGGCGCGACGGAGGCAATGGCGGCCGCGCGAATCACTTCTGTGTTGAAGCCGGATTCGCGAATCAGGGAGCGGAGGAGTAATCCCAGCTCGTCGACAGTGCGCTCGGCGTTGGTGGAGATGCGCCAGTGGTCGAGCAGGCCGCCGACCTCGAAGAGGCCGATGACGGTTTCCGTGTTGCCGACGTCGACGGCGAGGATCATGGGCTGGTGGATGTCTGGGGGGCGCCGCTGGCCGCGAGGACACGCACGGTCCCGGCGGCAACACGCGTTTCGCGCTCCTGCACTTCACGTATGCGCAGCGTGCCGTCCTCGGCAATCCCGCAGGCGCGGCCGCGGGCCAGGCCATCGATGGCGATGGGGCGGCCGACCAAGGCGTCGCGTCGCGCGATCTCCTCGAGCTCGCGCGGCTCGAGGGGCCCGGCGGCTGCGGTCAGAAGGGGGAGCAGGCGGCGCCCTACTTCCTGTAGCACGCGACCCCGGGGGACGCGCTGCCCGGTGGCGAGCCAGAGCGAAGTCGCCCGCGGCCGAAGGGAATCCGGCCAATCTGCGGGCTGCTGGGCGACATTGATGCCGATGCCTGCGACCAGGTAGCCGTCCGGTCCGCCCACGGCGCCCTCGCAGAGGATGCCGGCCACTTTGCCGCCCGCCTCTACGAGCACATCGTTCGGCCACTTGATCCGCGTCGATACGCCAGCCGCCTGCTCGAGCCCCTGCGCCACGGCCAGCCCGATGCGCAGCGGTGCCGTCCCCGGCAGGAACTCCTGCCCGGCGGCCTGACGGGGGCGCAGCAGTACCGAGAAGAGCAAGGCCTTGCCTTCGGGCGCATGCCAGGCGCTCCCGCCTCGACCGCGGCCGGCGCTCTGGAATTCGGCGATCACCATGGTCCCCGCGGCTGCGCCTGCCTCGGCCAGTTCCCGCAGCACGTCGTTTGTCGAGCCGACCCGCTGGTAGAGGCACAGCCGGGGGAGTCCCAGCCGCCTGGACCATTCGTCGGGGTGCGCACCCTCCCACGACTCGGCCGCCACAGTGGTGGGCCAGTCATGCGAGGGGGTGACAGGTTGGGAAGCGCTCATGATCCGGCGGCGTACAAGACGAG
>JACQVE010000214.1 GCA_016209965.1 Gemmatimonadota bacterium
CCTCGACCGGCACGATCTCGTCCCGGAACAGCCCCTCGTCAATGGCGCGGATCGCCTTGCGCTGCGACTCCAGTGCGAACTCGTCCGCCGCCTCCCGCGTGATCCCCGCCTTCCACGCCGTGTACTCCGCGTGCCCGCCCATGTGGCACTCGCCGAACGAGCACCACAGCCCGTCATGGATCAGCCCGTCCACCACCTCCCGGCTGCCGAACCTTACGCCCTCGCGATAGCCCCGCAGGTAATAGGGCGCGTTGGACATGGACTCCATGCCCCCGGCCACGATCACGCGGGCGTCGCCCGCCCGAATCGCCTGTGCCGCCAGCATGACGGCCTGGAGCCCGGAGCCGCATACGCGGCTCACCGCCATGGCGCCCACGGTATCCGGCACGCCGCCGCGCAGCGCCGCCTGGCGCGCGGGCGCCTGGCCGAGCCCGGCGGAGACGACGTTGCCCAGGATGACGTCCTCGATATCGCTCCGCTCGATGCCGGAGCGCTCGAGCGCCGCGCGGATCGCAACCGCGCCCAGCTCTGTGGCCGGAACGGGCGCGAGCCCGCCCATGAACTTGCCGATCGGCGTTCGCGCGCCGCTGACAATGACGGCTGTGCGCCGCGCTTCAGACATCGGACCACCTCCTGCCTGGCGCTCTGCTGCGCCACTTTGCTGCCCCGAGCAGGGTCCGGCGGGGCGTAAGATAGTCCGGCTCCCCGGGGGCGGCTACCCCCCGGAACGCCCTGGCGCCAAGCGCAGTTCCCCGCCCACGAAGCGGAGCAACGCCCGCCCTGCCTCGCCCCAGATGCGGTCGCGGAGCAGCGCGCCCAGTGTGCGACGACGCAGCCCGCAGTACGTCTGCCGCCCAGCGACCAGGTCAGCGAGCGCGGCGCGTAGGTGCGGCCCGCGACGGCATGCCTGCAGCAGCGCATCCGTGAAGCCCGGCTGGTAGAACCGCCCCGCGTAGCGGCTGGCAGCCCGCAACTCTCCCAGCACCTCGCGCGCCAGCCGGCGCGGGTACGCCGCCAGCGAGCCGTACTCGAGCAATGCGCGGGCCGCCAGCTCCCCCGAGCGCAACGCGTGGTGGATCCCTTCCCCGGTGATCGGGTCCACCAGCCCCGCCGCGTCCCCGCAGAGCGCCCACTCCGCGGCGCCGAAACGCGCCGGCGCCCGGCAGTCCTCCGGCCGGAGCAGCGGGATGGGGTGCCCGTATTCCGGGTGCGCGGCCGAGCCCTCGCGACTGGCGAAGTAGCTCAGCAGCGCTTCTTCCAGACCTGCCCGCGCCCGCTCCCCTTCCAGGTCACAAACCCCCACCGAGCAGCTCTCGCCGCGCGGGAACTCCCAGACGTACCCGACGAGTCCGGGCAGGAACCGGACAATCAGCTCCGTATCCGCATCCCTGGCAATAGGCACGAAGCGGCCGCGCGTCGGGAGCTGGCGCGGCTGGAGCGCCGGGGAAAGCAGGCGGCGCACACGCGAGGATGCGCCGTCCGCGCCAATCAGGAAGGCGACGTCGTAGGCCACACCTTCGTCGTCCAGAAGCCGGAATCCCCCGGCGCGCCGCATGACCTCGTGCACGCGTCGCGCCACCCGGACAGCACCCGCGGCAGTAGCGCGCTCGAGCTGGAAGCACGCCAGCTCGCGCCGATCCACCAGCAGCAGCGGCTCGGCAGGCTGCACGTCCAGCCCACCGGCCGCCGGCGCCTCGAAGCGCGCCTCGCGGATCCAGCGGCCGTTCCGCCCCAGCTCCCTGAGCTCCGGGAAATGGTCGAACGCGTGGGCGGGGATGCCGCCGCCGCACGGCTTCTCCCAGGGTGCGCGCGGGTCGAACAGCAGCACCTCGAAGCCGCCGGCCGCCAGCAGTTCCGCGGCACGCGCGCCCGCCGGCCCCGCGCCTACCACCGCCACCCTGCCCCGCCTCACGGCTCCTCCACCAGCCTGGGCCGCTCCTCGCCGCGCGCCAGATACCCCCACGGCACGCGGGGGTCGTGCTCGAAGATCAGCAGCCAGCACTCGGCCTCCGCCCGCGCCAGCAGCGAGCGCTTGGCCTCCAGCGTGACCAGCGGCTCGACGTCGTACCCCATGATCCAGGGGAGCGGCAGGTGCGCCGTGGTCGGCACCAGGTCCGCCAGATAGCAGGCCACCTGGCCTTCCGATTCGAGGAGAATCGACTGATGCCCGGGCGTGTGCCCCGGCGTGGGCAGCAGCAGCACCCCCGGCATGAGCTCCCGCTCACCCTCGACGAACTCGAAGCGGCCGGCCTCCGCCACCGGGTCGAAGTTGTGCGGAAAATAGCTCGCCTGGATGCGCTCGTTCCGCAGGTGCGCGAATTCCCACTCGCGGCGCTGTACGTGATACGTGGCCCGCGGAAACGAGAGATGGATCTGCCCCTCCTCGTCCACGAAGGTGTTGCCGCCCGCGTGGTCGAAATGGAAGTGCGTGTCGATCATGACGGCAACGTCATCGGGCGCGAAGCCCCCGTCGCGCAGCGCCTCCTCCAGCCGCGTGGGCAGGCCCGCCGAGCCCGCGTTGTCCACGCCGTAGATGTCGCTGAACTTCGCCGACTCCTTGTTGCCCACGCCCGTGTCGATCAGCACCAGCGCGTCGGCCGTCTCCACCAGCAGGCAGCGCAGCGCGAGCGGGATGCGGTTCCGCTCGTCCGGCGGAATCCGCCGCTCCCAGAGCGGCTTGGGCACCACGCCGAACATAGCGCCGCCGTCCAGCCGCTGCAGCCCGGCCTCGAGCGCATGTAACCGGAACCGCCCCAGCGTGCGCGTGCGGCGCAGCGGCAGGTCCCCCGCCCGTTGCGCGATCCCGTTCACTTGGCGCCTCTGCTCTGCCGTTCCGGCCACCTGCCGCCCCTGATTCCTTCACGGACAAGCCCGCGCGCGAGCTGAACACACGCTCCCCGGCGCCGCGCGCGCCGTGGCGAAGAATAGCGGCCGGCAGAAGCCAGGCAAGGCTGGACCGGCTGCGGCAGGGGGATAACCGTGAACACCGGCGTGGCAAAGGGCGCGGGAGCGATGGCGGTCCGAACCCGTGGTGCCGGGTCCAGCGGCGCGAGCCCGGCTTCGAGATCAAGAGCCTCCTGCCCCTCCAAGCAACACGGCTGAGCTTCCGACGCGCCGCCCCCGCACTGCTCGGCAGCCCGCTGGAAGGCGGCTATCGGCACAGATCCCAAGTTGGCCGATGATCTGGAGCGGGTAGGCGCCGCGGACCGACCGCCGGGAAACCCATGGGCCTCGTGATCGACACGAGCGCCGCCGTGGCGGTCGAGAGCCATTTTCGCTCCGTTCCGTGCCTCCGCGTGGAAGTGCTCCGGCAGTAAAGATCAGCCTTGTCGTGGTGCCGCCAGCAGCCACTCGCCTATCTTCGTCTCTGCGGCTCGTTGGCGCGGTGCGTGGGGCTGGGCCGTCTCCCACTCGGGGAAGAGGGGCTGGGCGGGATCGCCCGCGCTCACCAGATGTCCTCGCGGCGCACGGGCATGGTCATGCAGCGCGAGCCGCCGCCGCCCCGCACCAGCTCGGCGCCCTCGAAGACAATCGCCGCTTTCTCGCCCTCCTCGATGTCCGTCTCGCCGGTCAGGAACTCGAGCCCGTCCACAACGCGGTAGCCAGCCTCTGTCTTCAGCTCGTGGTAGGTGTGCTCGTTGCGCGAGTAGCCCAGGATCACACCGGGTCGCACGGCCGCGAAGTTGCACCCGCTCGACCACTGCTCTCGTTCCTGGAAGGTGCGCCGCTCGCCGCCGCAGAACACTGGCTCGAGGGGCAGGTCCACCTCGCGCAGCGCGGCGAAGAGGTTGGGCATCTCGCGCATTCCGCTGCGCCCCGCGTGGTAGTGCAGCACGGTCGAGCGCGTGGGCCCCACGAAGCTGGGCGGGAACACCATGGCGTGCTCGCGGTCGATCATGGTGAAGATCATGTCCAGGTGGATCATGGCCCGGTCGGTGGGCAGCACCACCAGCAGGATGTCCTGGATCCCCACCTGCTTCACCAGTTGCTCGGCGACCGTATCGAAGGCCCCCGGGCTGGATCGCTCCGACAGCCCCATGATCACCAGATCCGGGCGCAGGATATGGACGTCGCCGCCCTCCACCGTGTAGCCCGCACGCCGCTCCTCACTGCCGTCATAGATGAGGCCGCGGTTCTGCAGCAAGGGGTGATAGCTGAAGAGCGCCTTCATCAGGATCTCTTCCGTCCAGCGCACGGTATGGCGCATCGAGCCGATGACCACGCCCTCGCCCACCACCATGGCCGCGTCGCGCGTGAAAAACAGGTTGGGCAGCGGGGGCAGCTCGTAGCTGTCCACGTTGAGCAGTCGCTGCAGCGGCCCCTCCTCGACCTCACGCCCTTCGATGAACATGCCCACCAGCTCGCTGGCCGGGATCTCGAGCAGCTTGCGCGCCAGCGGCTCGGAGCGGGCCACGTCCATCACCCGCTCGATCAGGAACGGCCGCACCTCCGGCAGGTCCGCGATCTCCTCGAGCAGGTCGCGAACCTCGTAGACCTCGCAGAAGCGCGAGAGCAGCGCGGTAAAGTGACGATGCTCGCGCCGCGCCTGCTCGAGGTCGATGATGTCGTCGTAAAGGAAGTCTTCCCGCGTGGCCGGTGTGACCGCCAGCAGCTCCGGCCCCGGTGTGTGGCAGATCACCGCCTGCAGTGCCCCGACCTCGGACCTGACCCGCACCCCCACCCTCTCCATAACCGCCTCCCGACCTCACGACCCCGGCGCCAGTGAGGGCGCCTGCCGTTCCCAGCTTCCGCCATTGGACAGCCGGTAAGACAGCACCTCCATCTCGACAGCCATGTCCACGTTGTTCAGCGCCACGCCACCCGGCACCAATAGCTTGGTGGGCGCGAAGTTCAGGATCCCCCGCACGCCCGCCGCAACCACCCGATCCACCACCGCCTGCGCCGCTTCCGCCGGCACGGCAACGATCACGATGTCAATGCGCTCCCGCTGCAGCACCGCCTCCAGCTCCCGCTCCGACTGCACCTGGAGCCCGTTCCAGCACTGCCCGACCTTGCGCGGATCCGCGTCGAACACGGCCATGATGTGGAAACCCTGACGCTGGAAATAACGGTAGCCAAACATTGCCGCGCCGATCTTCCCCGCACCGACTACCGCCACGCGCCACACCCGCTCCAGCCCCAGGATCGAGCGCAGCGCCGCCAGCAGCTCTGGCACCGAGTAGCCCAACCCGCGCGTGCCGAAGGTACCGAACAGCGAGAGGTCCTTCCTCACCTGCGCCGCCGTCGTCCCCCCGCGCCCCGCCACCTCCTCGCTGGAAACCGTGGTCGCCCCCTCCTCAACAAGTTCGGCAAGAACGCGCAGGTAGAGGGACAGTCGGCTGACGGTCGAGGCAGAAATCCGTTTCATCGGCGGCTGGCGTGCATTGCGGCAGGGGTCTTGTGAAAGCATTCACAATCAAGCTACGACGCAGCCGCGGCAACGTCAATCGCCACTGCCGGAACAGCCACTGCCGGCCGCACCTGCCGGCTGGTCGGTGTCTGCCGGCCGCTGCGGGGCGAGGTCCCGGATGGTGAGGCAGAGGGTGGCGATCTGGCCATCGGGCTGGATGGCCAGCAATCCGCCGAGCAGGAAGAGCGCACTCACGGCCGCAGCTCCGCGGAAGGTGGGGTTTTGCGCCGGGGATAGCCCTGGGCTCGGAGTGCGCCGGTCAGCGCCACGAACTGCTCAGGCGAGAGGGTCTCTGGGCGGGCCTCGAGCGCGAGGCCGCTTTCTGCCGCGACGCGGGCCAGCTCGGCCGGGGACAGCCCGTACTCCGGCGCAGCGCGCAGCGTCTTCTGCAACTGCTTGCGCCGCCAGGCAAAGGCAGCGCGGGTCAAGGTGCGCATGTCTTGCTCCTCCGCCTCGGCGAGTCGCGGCGGGCGGTGCGGCACGATGCGGAGCACCGTCGAGTCGACGTCGGGCACGGGCCAGAAGGCGCCGCGGCCAACGTGGAACAGCCGCTCGACTTCCGCGGCCGCGCGTACGCCTATGGACAGCGCGCCGTACGGCTTTTCGCCCGGGCTGGCCAGGATGCGGTCGGCCACCTCGCGCTGCACCATGAGCACGATCGCGCACGGCCGCGGCCGGGGCTCGAGCAGGTGGAAGAGCACGGGCGTGGTGATGTTGTACGGGATGTTCCCCACCACCTCGAGCAGCGGCACGTCCTCGACCAGGTCCGCGAGCCGCACGTCCAGGATATCTGCGTGGACAATGGACACGCCGGGCACGCTGCCCAGCTCCGCGCGCAAGGCCCGAGCCAGTTGGTCGTCCTTCTCGATGGCGACGAGGCGGCGAACCTTTCCCGCCAGGTGCCGCGTCAGCGCGCCCGGGCCCGGGCCGATCTCGAGCACTTCGTCCGCAGCCCCGGCACGCACTGCCGCCACGATCTTGAGCTGGATGTTGGGATCGACCAGGAAGTTCTGCCCGAGGGAGCGCTTGGGGCGCACGGGAGGCGGCTCACGCAGCAGGAGGCGACTGTATGCCGGCCTGCGGGGTCTCCGCTCGCTCTCGCGAACGCCCGCGTCGCGCGAGCACCCGACCGCGAATCGGGACCCCATCTGGCGGTGGGCCGCGCCCGCCGCGGTCAGGCCCTGACCAGCAGGGCGCTGCGGTCATCGGGCGGCCCGGCCCAGGGCGCGTTTTCGGCCAGCGCGAAGAGGCGCGCCACGATCTCGGCGGGCGGCCGCTCTCGCAGTGCCAGCACCTCAGCCAGCAAACTGGCTTCATCGCCGATGCCGCCGGCACCGGCAAAGGCCTCGGCCAGCCCGTCCGTGAAGAGGCAGAGCAGGTCGTCTCCACGCTCCCAACGCGCGTCACCTTCAGTGTACTGCGCCCGGGGCAGCGTGCCCAGCGGCGGGTTCGTGGCCGCCAGCCGGACGACCTCGCCGCCACGCCGCACAATGAAGGCATGCGGGTGGCCGGCATTGGCGTAGACAATGCGCCCGGCGGCGGGGTCGATCACGCCGTAGAAGAGCGTGAGGTACGTCTCCGTGGTCTGCAGCTCGTCCGCCAGGGCAGCGTGCACCCGGCGCAGCACTTCCGCAGGGGGCCCACCCTCCTGGGCGTAGATGGCAACCGCGCTCAGGGTCATGGCCATCATGAGTGCTGCGGAGAAGCCGTGCCCGGAGACATCGCCAATGACCGCGCCCAGGCGCTCGCCGGAGAGGCGGAAAAGCTGGTAGAAGTCGCCGCCCACCGAGTCCGCGGGAGCGCAATGCGCCGCCACCTGCGCGGGGCCGGGGAAAACCGCCGTGGCCGGCAGCAGCTTGAGCTGTAGGTCATGTGCTAGCTCCATTTCCTGGAGCAGCCGCTCCTGGCGCAGACTCTCCTGCACCAGCCGCTGCGTCTCGAGCGCCGCGCCGACCTGGCTGGCCACCGCGGTCAGCAGCTTCAGGTCGCTCGCGTGAAAGCGTTCGTGACTCGTGCCGCCCACCAGCGTAATGACACCCACGGTGCGCGTCCCGCCCTCGGGGGGCGTGTAGTTGATGGGTACGGAAAGAAACGCCTCCTGCCCGTGCGGCTGCGGCTCGAGCCGCGTGCCACGCGGCCATGGGCTGCCGCGCTCGAGGTTCAGCGGCTGGCGCTCGCGGAACACGCGCGCCGTGACGGAAGTGGGGTGGTCCACCGGGATGGGTCCGCCCAGCCCCTCCGCCCCGACGCACGCCGCCAGGTAAAGCTGATTCGAGGCCGGCGTGTACACCCAGAGCGAGGCGCGGCGCGCGCCCATCACGTCGGCTACCTCGTGCAGGATGCGGCTGGCGGCGTCCTCGAGGGAGAGCACGGAGCCCAGGATCTCGCTGATCGAGTAGAGCAGGTTGATCTCCTCGTAGCGCTCTGCCAGCTCGCGCGCCGCGGAGCGTGCCTCCCGCTCGTGCCCGAGGGCGAGCCCCACGGCGTGGGCCAGGAACGCGATCTCCGGTTCGGCGACGTCGCCGCCGGCCACCTCGAGCTCGAGCCCGGGCGAGTCCGGCAGCCGCAGCGCCCGTGCACGTGGTGCAGCGGTCAGGGCGGCCGCGCCCGCCGCCTCTTCGGCCGGGTACAGGCGCAGCCGCTCCCCATCTCCGGCCGCCCAGAGGCGGAGGGTCACGCCCGGATGCCCATGGGAGAACGAGTCCAGGAGGGAGGCGACACCGGGAGGTAGCGGGGCCAGCTCGGCCAGCAGTGAGGCCGTCATGCGTCCGGCTGCCTCCTGCGCCGGCGTTCGGGGCGGCCGCGCAGGATCATGGTGATCGAGTTGCCCGCTTCGTTGAACTCGACCTGGTCCATGAGCTGCCGGATCAGGAAGATGCCACGCCCGCCCGGCTCCATGACGCGCGGCGGAACCGTGGGGTCCGGCACCAACTCGGGGTCGAAGCCCCGCCCCTCATCCGTGACCCGCACCACGACCGCCCACGGCGTGCAGCGCGCCTCGACCCGCACCCGCTTGCGCGGGTCCCGACCATTGCCGTAGAGCATGGCATTGGCCAGCGCCTCCGTGACACCGACCCGGAAGTTCAGCCTCAGCCGCTCACCGCGAAAGCCCGCCTGGCGGCAACGCTGCGCCAGGTACTCGACCGCCCGGCCAATCGAGCGGATGTCGTTGGGCAGCTCGATGACGTAGTCGGAAGGCATGCCACCGCCCCTTCGTGACGCCGGGCACGGCTCCGGTCCCGAGTCCACCGGAATACCGGCCCCGCCCGCTGTGATCCCGGGGGCCGCGGAGGCGTCCGCACCCGCGGCTTATGGAGATGATAACGCGCAGGCGCGTGCGGGGGTAGAATCAGAACGAGGCCAGTGCCTGCTCTCGGCTCTCCGCTATCTGGAATAGCGTGTCCAGCTTGGTCAGCTCGAACAGGGTGCGTAGATCCTCGTTCAGATTGGCCAGCCGCAGCTCGCCCCCCTGCTCGCGGATCTTCTTGGACAGGCTCACCAGCACACCCAGCCCCGAGGAGTCGATGTAGCCGGTCTTCGAGAAGTCGATCAGGAACCGGCGCTCCCCCTTCTCCAGCTCGTCCAGCACCTTCTGCTTCAGCTCCTGGCGGTTGCCGACAATGAGCTGCCCCTCGACGGCCACGACCGTCACACCATTCTGTTTCTTGACCTGGAAGTTCATGGCTCCCCCTCTTCACCTGTGCGTGCGGGACTATCCGGCGCGTGGGCAAATTCGGTGCCGGCCGGCACTCAGCGTGCTAGTGAGATGGCGCCGCTCCCTGGCCGGGCTGAGTGCCGGCCTGGAGCGCGGTAATGCACGCTACATTGACAATGTCCTCCGCGGACGCGCCGCGCGAGAGGTCGTTGCAGGGCCGGCTCAGCCCCTGCACGATCGGGCCTATGGCCGCCGCACCCGCCAGCCGTTCCACGAGCTTATAGGCGATGTTTCCCGCATCCAGATTGGGGAAGACCAGCACATTGGCCCGCCCCTCGAGCGGCGAATCCGGCGCCTTGCGCTGCGCGACGTCCGCGATCAGCGCCGCGTCCGCCTGCAGCTCGCCGTCCGCCTGCACGTCCGGCGCGCGCTCGCGAAACAGCGTCAGTGCATCGCGTATCCTGGCCACGCTGGCGCCGGCGGCGCTGCCTTTGGTCGAGTAGGAGAGGAAGGCAACGCGGGGCTCGTCGCCCACAATCCTGCGCCGCGCCTCCGCCGCGGCCTGCGCAATGTCCGCGAGCTGGCGGGCGCCCGGCTCGGGCACCACGCCCGCGTCCGTGAACGTCAGCACCTCGGGGCGGGCGCTGCCGCGGAACGGCCGGACCACCATGTAGAAGGCGGAGGACACCGTCTGGATGCCGGGCGCCGGGCCCACGCACCAGATGGCGGCCCGCAGCACGTCGGCCGTGGTGCGCAACGCGCCGGCCACCGAGCCGTCCGCCTCGCCTGTCCGGACCAGCATGGCGCCGAAGAAGAGCGGATCGGTCACGCGCTCGGCCGCCTCCGCCTTCGTCAGTCCACGCGCTTTGCGCAGCTCGAGCAGTTCCGCCGCGAACCGGTCGCGGCGCGGATCCTTGACCGGGTCCAGCACGGTCGCGCCCGCGCCCTCGCCACCCGCCTCATCCAGAGCGTGCCGCACCTTGTCGGGCGGGCCGAGAAGAATCGGCTGGAGCAGCCGCTCCTGCTGCAGCCGGGCGACCGCCTGGATCGTGCGCTCCTCCGTCCCCTCCGGGAACACGACGCGGCGGTTCAGCGCCGCCGCGCGGGCGCGGAGTTGCTCCAGGAAGTCGCTCACCGCCTGCCCCCGTGGCGCCGTGGCTCCCGGCCGCCTTGCTCCGCTTCACGCTGCTCGCGGAAGCGCGCCTCCATCTTGGCCTGCACCTCGGGCGAGACCAGCCCGCTGATTTCGCCGCCCAGGAGTCCGATCTCGCGGACCAGCGACGCGGAGAGGAACGAGTAGCTCACGTCCGGCGCCAGAAACACCGTCTCGACCTCCGGCCAGAGCCGGCGATTCATGAGCGCCATCTGGAACTCGTACTCGAAGTCGGAGACCGCGCGCAGCCCCCGGATGATCAGGTCGGCGCCGCGGCTGCGCGCGAAATCGACCAGCAGTCCATCGAACTCCGCCGCTTCCACTCGCGGCTCGCCTGCGAACACCTCGCGGATCATCTCGACCCGCTCGCCGATGCTGAACAGCCCCTGCTTGGGCGCTGTCGCCCGCTGGGCGACGGCCACGATCACGCGGTCCGCAAAGCGAAGCGCCCGGCGCACAATGTCCTCGTGACCGCGCGTGATGGGGTCGAACGAGCCAGGGTAGATCGCGGTGCGCGAGGGGGGCATAGTGCTCACGGGGGTGCGGGAATCGAGGTCAGCGCCGTGTCGCCGTAGCGGCGCGTGCGTGCGCCCGGCAGTTCCGGGACCGGGTCGCCCGTCCGGTGCTCGACCCAGAGCCAGCGCGCGAACGGGCGGCGTGCGAAGAGCCGGGTCAGCGCCTCGGCTGCCCGGCGGCCGTAGGGCGGGTCAGCCAGTGCCAGGTCAAAGGCCAGCGGCTCGAGCGCGGCGGCGTAGGCGAGGGCATCGGCGCGGACGACCTGGGCGTGATCGACGGCGTCCAGCCGTTCAATATTTGCCGTCAGTGCGCGCAGCGCAGCGGCCGAGCGCTCGACGAACACCACGCGCGCGGCGCCGCGCGAGAGCGCCTCGAGCCCCAGCGCGCCCGAGCCGGCAAACAGGTCCACCACTGACGCACCCGGCAGCTCGGGCTGCAGCGCGCTCATCCACGCCTCCCGCACCCGGTCCGCCGTGGGCCGCGTGCCGCGCCCGGGCGGCGCCTGGATGGAACGGCCCCGCCAGCGCCCCGCAATGATCCTCATGCCGCGGGGCGCAGGTCCAGCAGCCGCGCCTGCAGTCCCACGCCCCCGCCCCAGCGGTCCTCCTGCAGGTGGAAGGCCACGTCGATAGCGGTGCGCGCCACGTCGACTTCCTTCAGCCGCTCCGCCATGCGGAACCCAATGGCCGGCAGCCGAAGCTCCGCCTGCGCCAGTACCAGCTTGAGGTGGTCCTGCCCCACGACCCGGGGATAGCCAGCCACCGTGACCCCCCGCGCCGCGAACACGGGCGTGGGATTACCCACGCCGAACGGGCCGAAGTGGCGCAGGAACCGGTACAGCTCGGGCGTCGCTTCCTGCAGCGTGAGCTCCGCGTCCACCTCCAGCTCGGGAAGGAGGTCCTCCGGCCGCAGCACCGCCCGCGCTGCCGCGTTGAACGCCTCGCGGAAGGCGGGGGTCCGCTCCGGCCGGATCTCGAGACCCGCCGCATGCTTGTGGCCGCCGAAGCGCTCGAGGTGCGCGGCACACGAGAGCAGCGCATTGTACAGATGAAACGACGGGATCGAGCGCGCGCTGCCCCGCGCCCGGGCGGCGCCCGGCTCGGCCGCGATCAGCACGGTGGGCCGATGGATCCGCTCCGCGACGCGGGAGGCCACGATCCCTAGCACGCCCGGGTGCCAGCCGGCCGCCGCCAGCACCACGCCGTAGTCTCGCTTCGGGTCGTACTCCCGTTCGAGCAGCTCGAGCGCCTGCGCCAGCATCTCCCGGTCCACCGCCTGCCGCGTGCGGTTCTCCTCCTCGAGGTGCCGCGCCAGCCGCTCCGCCTCCGCTTCGTCCTCGGCCAACAGCAGCTTCACGCCCCAGGCCCCCTCGCCCATGCGCCCCACCGCGTTGACCCGCGGCGCCAGTACGTGGCTCACCTGCCCGGCGCCCAGGTGCGGCCGCTCCGCCAGCCCCGAAGTGCGGAGCAGCGCGCGCAGCCCCAGATTGCGCGTCTGCGGCAGCAGCCGGAGCCCGAAGCGCGTGAAGAGCCGGTTTTCGCCCACCAGCGGCGCCACGTCCGCAATGGTGGCAATGGCCACCAGGTCCAGGTAGTACCAGAGAGATTCCTGCGCCGCGCCCCGCGCCTCGAACAGCGCCTGGCAGACCTTGTAGGCGACGCCGGTCCCCGCCAGCCCCTTCTCCGGGTACGCGCAGTCCCGCCGGTTCGGGTTCACCACGGCTGCCGCCGGCGGCAGCGTCGGCGCCGGCGTGTGGTGGTCCGTCACCACGACGTCGATGCCGGCACCAGCCGCCGCCACCACCGCCTCGTGCGCCACCACCCCGCAAT
Source organism: Gemmatimonadota bacterium (assembly GCA_016209965.1). Taxonomy (NCBI): domain Bacteria; kingdom Pseudomonadati; phylum Gemmatimonadota; species Gemmatimonadota bacterium. The sequence continues at coordinate 12,564 of JACQVE010000214.1, forward strand.
CCGCCGTCAGGATCACGGTCGCGCCCGCCGCCGCCGCCGCCCGCACGCCCGCCAGGCTTAGATCGTAGCCATCGCGCAGCCGGTGCGGAATAAACGGCTCGACGCGCGCGCCCAGCTCGCGCAACGCCCGCGTGTACAGCGTGGCGGCGCAGATGCCGTCCACGTCGTAGTCGCCGTGCACCAGGATCGTCTCACCGCGCTCGATCGCGTGCCCCAGCCGCGCCACGGCCGCGTCCATCCCCGCCAGGCCAAAGGGCGAGCCCAGCCCTTCCAGCCGCGGCTTTAGGAACGCCTTGGCTGCGGCCTCTTCACCATAGCCGCGCAGCAGCAGCAGACGGCAGACCGGCTCGGGCAGGCTCAGCGCACCGACCAGGTCGGCCACGGCAGCGGCATCCGGCGGACCGTCGTAGCGGCTCACCCACCGGCGCGGAGGGAGGGCAAGAGTGGTCGGGTTCACGGAAGGGCGGCGTGCGAGTGGCGGGGCGTCATGAGCGGCCAAACTAGCGGGCGGGGGAGCCGGCCGGCAAGCTTCCTGCCTCGCCATGTGCGCCTCCGCGCCGGCCAGCTATCGTCAAGCTCCTGATCAGGCGAATCGATCAGCTCCAGCCCCACTGGCTCGCCCGACGCTGGTCACTGGACCTGCGACGGGCTATCCAGCTTGCGCGCGAACACGGTCAGCGTGGATCCGAGTCCCATCGATCCGGCAAACATGGACAGGAGTCCGAGCGACCCGACCAACATGGCGGGAGCGAGGAACAGCGCGGCGAGGATCGGTCCCTGCGCGCCACGGCACCGTAGGCGAGATCGAGCGCGGCGCGGGCGAACGCGATTCACGTGCTGGAGCGCAGATGCGGCGGCAGCGCTGTGGCCAAGACGGCTCTTTTGCTCACCGCCGTGTCCCGCCGAGGTTGTACACGAAGTTCACCACGGGTGCGCAGCAGAAGCCTTCTCCACCAGAGGAAAGCGTGGCCAGGCCTACGTCGGCCGAGAGGCGCTCACCGAAGAACCGGATGCCTCCGCTGAGGATCAGCAGCGGTACGTCCAGGAAGGTCACGTGCGCAATGATCGTCGAGCCGTCGCCCAGGCTGAGCTCGAAGAGCGTGTCGCCGGGCACAGCGGGGGGCGTCTGCGCATGTAGGCTCATGCGCGCCGCGAGAAGTCCGCCGCATCACCTACCGGCCCCCCGGCCCACCCCCGATAGCCGCACCGCTCAAGCGCCATCGACTTCAACGTTGCTATCCGGCCCGAGGTCAGGCGGCTCCGGCGCATCGGCGAACGACTCACGGTACAAGCTCTCGATCCGTGCCAGCTCGGCATCCGTGAGCGACGTGAACTCCCGCGTGCGCGCGCGCTTCGACAACCGTCCACCATTCTGCCGCAGGAAGCGGTGGAGCAGGTCGATGGTGCGCCCGGGCATGTCCACGATGTTCTGAACGCTCGCGGCGAAGCGTTCGTACGCCTCGAGGTACTTCACCTCGGCTGGCAAATCCTGCTCGACGGTCTCCTGCACCCGCTCGTACAGGAACGCCGCGTGCGCAGTCGCATCGAAGTACCGGTAGTAGTCAGCCGTCTCATTCAGCACTTCCACGCTGCCGCCTTCCGTTGCGCGCCACTCGATCAGCGGAAGAAGCGACTTCGAGTACGACTCGAGAACCGCCCGATACTCCTCAACGTGCCGCAGGATCGCCGCGCTTACTGGAAAGACGAAGCCCGGCGGGTTGTAGCCGGCGGCGGCAAGCACATGATGAATCAACCACCGGTGGAGTCTCCCGTTGCCATCCTCGAGCGGGTGCACGTAGACGAAGCCGAAGGCGACGGCAGTCGCGACTACTACCGGGTCCACGCCGTCGTGAATGGATCGGTCTGCGTACTGCGCCATGCCCTGCAGCAGACTCCGGAGATCGTCCGGCTTCGCGCTGATGTGAACGGGAATCGGCTGACCGGTGTGCCGGTCGTGATCACCGATGAATCCGCCTTCGCTCCGCAGTCCGAGATGCACGAAGCGAGCATCGCCGATCACGACGCGCTGAAGCCGTTCCAGCTCCTCAATGCTCAGCTCGACGGAGCCGGCCTCGGCGATCGCCTGCGCCCAACGAAGCGCGCGATCCTGCGAAGGTTGCTCGCCTTCGATGCGAAACGATGCGCGGCTGTCGCTCAGCAGGAGAAAGGCGGCGGCGCGCGTCAGGATGTCGGGATGCGTGCGGCCGATGATGACTTCTGTGCGCACATCGAGCTGCATCTCCTGCAAACGGACCAGCCAACCCGTGCGCCGCACCAGCGGACAGAACTCCGGCGGGCCGGGCATGTTGTCGATCACCCGATGTCGCGACGAAACCCGACCCTGAGATGACACGAACTGTTGCTCCGGATCGACCGCGGTAACCGCCTTCACTTTCCCGGCGTCCGGGATGTCGAGCCTAGAGCCGGTCAACCACTCGTAGAGGAACCACAGACGCCGTGCGTAGGCGCCTGTCGGCTTCTGTCGGACGATCGCGGCGACCTCCTCGGCCGCAACGGCGCGGAACAGCCAACGCAAGACGCCGAGATCGACGCCTTCCCACTTCAACGCGAACTCGAGGTGGCCGGCGAGCGAGTCGTCAGGTGCATGCCGCGGCGTGAGCACCAGCCAGGCGTCGGTCTCGGCGCGGTGGTGTCGCTCGGCAATCAGAACGAGCCGGGGCGGCAGGGGTACGGGCAGCGAGTAGCGCTCCCACAGGGCCCCGTAGCCCGCAGGCGTTCCCGGCTCCGGGAGGCGACGCCCGTGAAAAACGCTCAACGCCCGTGAATTAGGGTCACTCATGTTGCCTGGCATGAGAAACCTATCCAGCCATAGCCTTGGAAGGAGCTTGAAGCAGCCCGGCCGAGCTATGAAAACCGGTCACTGGCCGTGAAAAGTGATCACCAATGACGCGCCTCCAGAATAAGGCTCACCAACGCCGCGCAGCAAGGAGTGAGCCGCACATCGCGGCCGGCGCCTGAAAACCGGTGCCCAGAGTCCGCTTCCAAGCGCGCCGCGCGGCACCTTGCGGCAGCGGAGCAGTTCGCCGCTGGGGGGCCCCCTATGCCTTAGACGCGAAACAGCCGCGCGTCCCAGACGATGGGCACGGGGTCCTCGATGCGGATGCGTGCGTACCCGGAGTGTTCCGGGTTGAGCACGAGGTGGCGACCGTACGGCCGGGCCGTGAGTGCAGGCACCGAGAGCACGGCCGTCCGGGCCTCGCCGAGCCACCCGTCACCGTACTCGCGGGCGACCGTGCAGTCCTCGTCACCCCACCCGGCCAGCCTCAATTCGTCCACGACTTCGATCTCGAGACCATCCGAGATGTGGGCTCGTGCGCAATGATGACGTCCAGGAAGCTTCCGAAGCTGGCCGGCGTGCGCCAACGCCTCGAGCAAGCTGCCTGCCAGGCAGGTCGAGGCGTAAATGGCCTGCCGGCCCGGGGAGTTCCAGCGCCCGCCCGTCAGGTACGCGCCGGTTCCGTCAAAAACTGGATGGCTGGCTTTCGCGATCCGGTAGGCCGTCGGCATCAGACCGGCAGACTATACTCCAGCCTGGCAAGAAGCAGTTCCACGCGCCGCGCGCCCAGCTCGGTCTCCGCCATTTCGAGCGGCGTCTTGCCGTCCAGCATGGCATGCGGCTGCCGCAGGAACGCACGTGCATCCTCCTCATCCTCCCAGACCTGCTCGGCCAAAGCCATGAGCCGCGCCAGCCGCTCAACACGTTCGCTCTCCCTGAGCTTGAGCCGCGTGCGCCGGGCCCGGGTCGCGCGGGGGACCAGACGGTCCTTGAGCACGGCCGCCGTGCGCGAGCGCCCCGCAACACGCTGCACCGTCTCATCCAGCGCCCGCACCGGCAGCCCCTCGGACACCACCGCCTGCAGGTCGGCCAGACTGCTTACCCGGTGGCGAAGCACCTTCTCGCCCCCCATGATCCGGGCCACCTTCGCCGCATCGACAGTCACCTCAGCCTCCCGGCCATTGTTCCATCTGAACAAAATCTACGCCCAGATGAGATGAAAGCAAGGATTGCGCCGGCAGGTCCGGCAGTCCGGAAGTCCCGGCACAGTGGATGGGGATCCGGAGCGGCTGGGGGCGCCACAGCAGAGTGGGCGCCGCGCCGTGCCTGGCAAGGAGCCCGAACCCGTGGGACCCCACGCAGAACCCACGCCCCGCAATTCGGCTTGCGGGCCGCCGACGGCGCCCCTTCGCAGTCAGTCGCCGAAGAAGAGCACCGTCAGGAACAGGGCGCCCACCATCACCGCCGCCAGCAGGAGCAGGTAGATCAATCCGCCGGCCAAAAACCGGAGCAGTGTGCCCAGCCGGCCTCTCCCGTACACGCGTCGCAAGCCCAGGTACAGGTATCCTGGCCACCAGAGCGCGACGGGGAGCGCCGCCACACCAGCCACCCGCCGGTCGGGAAGGTGGCTCAGGAACAGCACCAGCGAAAAGATCAGGAAGTAGACGGAATGGAAGTGCACGGAGAACACGAGGTCATGCAGGTAGGGTCGCCGCCGATCGCGGAAGAGGAGTTGCGTCATCCCTGCGATGGCGGGCATGAGCACGAACATTCCCCAGCCCCAGCTCTGAAGAAAAGCTTGCTCGAAGCGCTCCGGCTCCTGCTCGGCGCGCCGCCCGCCGGCCTCGAGCCGCCGGCTCAGACGCGCGCCCGGCCCCTGCACAGCCGGCTCCGCGCCCGGGCCGGGGGCGGCTGCGTGGACGCCGGTCGAGTCGGCTCGCCGCTCCCCGCCCGCGCTGACCCGGACCAGCTCCTTGGGCGCCACAGCCAGCGCGAAGAAGAAGACGATGCTGCTCAACAGGTACAGGCGCAGCGGCGGGGAGTAGCGCGCGCGCCGGCCCGCGTTGCACTCGACCGTGACGTGCCCGGGGCGAAACAGCAGCTCGCGCAGCGTGCGCAGCGCCCGCGATTCCAGCGAGAAGACCTCACCCAAAAACTCCGCTACCACGCTGCGCAACGGGGCATGAACGTCCACGTCTTCCTGGCCGCAGCGCGCGCAGTACGGGCCGGCCAGGGGTGCGCCGCAGTTTAGGCAGCTCTCGTGGATTGGGGTTCGCGACATTGGGAACCGACTCAGGAGCCCGGAATCGGGTTCATTTAGCCCGCCGCCGCGAAGTGCACGGGCAGCCGGCGCGCGCCCCACTGCCCAGGCCGCTGCTCGAAGACGCCGGCGACGGGCGTGCCGCACGCGCCGCAGCTCCCGCCGCGCAGGTTCCAATCCGAAAGCACGTACCAGTCGCGGCCGATCAGGAGCTGGCCGCAGCCGTGGCAATACGTGCTCCCGCCCGCCTGGTCGTGCACGTTCCCGGTATAGGCGTAGCGCACGCCGTTGCGGATCGCGATCTCGCGTGCGCGCGTCAGGGTCGAGGGCGGCGTGGGCGGGTGATCGAGCAGCCGGAAGTCGGGGTGGAAGGCCGTGAAGTGCAGCGGCACGTCTGGCCCCAGCTCGGAGACCACCCAGCCGGCCAGCTCGTCCAGCTCGGCATCCGAGTCGTTCTCGCCGGGGATTAGCAGGGTGGTGATCTCGAACCACACGCTCGTCTCGTGGCGGAGGTAGCGCAGCGTGTCCAGCACCACCTCGAGTTGCGCGGTGCTCATCTCGCGGTAGAACCGCTCCGTGAACGCCTTGAGGTCCACATTGGCCGCGTCCATATGCCGGTAGAACTCGGCCCGCGGCTCGGGCGAGACGTAGCCCGCCGTGACCGCCACCGCCCTGATCCCGCGCTCGCGGCAGGCGTCCGCCACATCGATGGCATACTCGTGGAAGATGACCGGATCATTGTAGGTGAAGGCCACGCTCCGGCAGCCGAGCCGCTCCGCGGCCGCCGCGATCGCCTGAGGCGTGGCCCGGTCCGTCAGCCGGTCCACCTCCCGCGACTTCGAGATGTCCCAGTTCTGGCAGAACCGGCAGGTCAGGTTGCACCCCGCCGTCCCGAAGGAGAGGACCGGCGTGCCCGGAAGGAAGTGGTTGAGCGGCTTCTTCTCGATGGGATCGATGCAGAACCCGCTCGAGCGGCCCCAGCTCGTGAGCACGACCCGGCCGCCCACGTTCGCGCGCACAAAGCACATCCCACGCTGCCCCTCGCGCAGCCGGCAGTGGCGCGGACAGAGGTCGCACTGCACGCGGCCGTCGTCCAGCGCGTGCCAGTAGCGGGTGGCGACGACGTGGGGATCCCGGGGATGGATCGGCTTGTCCAAGATTGCATGGGACTCCCTGAGACCGGTGCGCGGTGTCTTCAGGCTCACGGCAGGGTGGGGTGCCAGCGGCGGCAGCGACGTCGAAGTGTCATGGCCGCCAAAGTAGCGGGCGGGCGAGCCAGCGGGCAAGCAGGTCGAAGCGATCCCCCTGCAGCCCCCCGGGGGGCCACTTCACACTGTGAGCGCTCCTGCAGGAATCAGTCGCACGCCCGTGCGTATTTGTCTGCATCATTCTGTCAACTTCTGCAACATTTTGGCCATTGCTTTCCGCGTAACCTATCTTAACTTACCCTAGTCGTAGCCTGAGGATGGCTAGGCGACGTTCGGCGGGCGTCTCGGCCGACCTCCTCAAGAGAAATCCCATGCAAGCGCCAGGGCGAGTCGCTTCCGTTGAGCCTAGGTTATTCACCACAGCATAGTTGAGTGACTGTGCACGCATTGTTGAGTTCTGTCTCGCTCGCGCCGCCCGCATTGGGGATACCGACGACAGGAGCCC
>JACQVE010000215.1 GCA_016209965.1 Gemmatimonadota bacterium
GGATTGCCGTGGTGGGGAAGTACACGGCTCTGGTGGATGCCTACAAGTCCGTCAACGAGGCGCTCATCCACGGCGGCATCGCGAACGACGTCGGGGTCGCGATCGAATGGCTGCTGAGTGAGGACTTCGAGGAGGGCAAGGGCGTCGAGCGCCTGGCGCACTACGACGGGCTGCTGATCCCTGGCGGTTTCGGCGTGCGCGGCGTCGAGGGAATGCTGGAAGCGATCCAGTGGGCGCGCAACAACGAGCTGCCGTTCTTCGGCATCTGCCTGGGGCTGCAGTGCGCGGTCATCGAGTACGCTCGAAACGTTTGCGGCCTCGAGCGCTCGCACTCCTCCGAGTTCCACCGGGAAACGGCCGACCCGGTGATCTGCCTCATGGACTCGCAACGGCAGTTGACCGAGCTGGGCGGCACGATGCGCCTGGGTGCGTACCCCTGCCGGCTGCGGCCGGGCTCGCGGGCGCACCAGATCTATGGTGCGCTCGAGATCAGCGAACGCCACCGGCACCGCTACGAGGTGAACAATGCCTACCGCGACCTGCTGGCGGAGTACGGATTGCGCTTCAGCGGCCTCTCGCCGGACGGCATCCTAGTGGAGATCCTCGAGCTGCCAGAGCACCCCTGGTTCTTAGGGTGTCAGTTCCACCCCGAGCTGAAGTCGCGGCCCACGCGGCCACACCCGCTGTTCGCGGCCTTCGTGCGCGCCGCCATGGAGCATCGCGATGCCGGCGCAGGGCGCCCGGCGCCCCGCTTCGAACCCGTTGAGGTGGCGGATTGAGCGGCAGCGTCGCAGATCTGTTCCAGGCCGGTGCGCCCTTCTTCCTCATCGCGGGGCCCTGCGTGCTGGAGGACGACGAGCTGAACCTGGCCGTGGCCCGGGCACTGGCGGAGCTGGCGGCCGAGCTCTCCCTGCCCGTCATCTTCAAGGCGTCCTTTGACAAGGCGAACCGCAGCCACCCCGATTCTCCGCGGGGGCCGGGCCTCGAGCGGGGGCTGGAGCAGCTCGAGTGGGTGCGGCGGGAGAGTGGGCTCCCCGTGCTCACGGACGTGCACGAGGCCGGGCAGGCCGCGCCCGCCGCGGAAGTCTGTGATGCCCTGCAGATTCCGGCGTTTCTCTGCCGGCAGACGGACCTGATCGCCGCGGCGGCCGCGACCGGGCGGCCGCTGAATCTGAAGAAGGGGCAGTGGCTGGCGCCGGAAGGAATGGCCGGGGCGGTGGCCAAAGCGCGCCAGGCCGGCTGCCAGGCAGTCGTCCTCACGGAGCGGGGCACGTTCTTCGGCTACGGCGACCTGGTGGTCGACATGCGATCGTTCGACCGGCTGCGCGCGATTGCGGGCGGCGCGCCGGTGCTCTTCGACGGCACGCATTCCGTGCAGCGGCCGGGTCGGGACGAGGGGCGTACCGGCGGCGACGGGCGCTTTTCGTCTTTACTGGTTCGGGCGGCCGTCGCCGCCGGTGCCGACGGGTTGTTCCTCGAAGTGCACCCCGCACCGGAGCGGGCGCCTTCCGATGGCCGGAACATGCTCCCACTCGCGGCGCTCAGGCCCTTAATCGAGCAGGTGCTGGCGCTCAGGTCGGCCCTGGCCGGCGCGGCCTGGCAGGCGGCAGGAGCGCCCCTGCGTGCCTGAGCGACTGCCGCCCGATCTGGCGCGACGGATCCGCATGGTGGTCCTGGACGTGGATGGCGTGCTGACGGATGGGGGCATCTACATGGGTGGGGCAGCACAGGGACAGGCTGTCGAGCTCAAGCGCTTCGACATCACGGACGGACTCGCAGTCAAGATGCTGGCGCGTGCAGGCGTGCAGGTGGTGCTGGTGAGCGGCCGCGAATCGGCGGCCAGCCGGGCACGCGCTCGGGAGCTGGGCGTCGAGTGCGTCGAGGACGCGGCTGCCCGCAAGCTGCCCGTCCTCGAAGCGCTCTGCCAGCGACACGGGCTCGACTGGCACGAGATCGCGTTCCTGGCCGATGACCTGGCCGATGTGCCCGTGCTGCGCAGGGTAGGACTGCCGGTGGCCGTGGCCAACGCCACCGCCGAGGTGCGGGCGCTGGCACACTGGGTGACCCAGCGGCCGGGCGGCACGGGTGCGGTCCGCGAGTTCGCCGAAGTGCTGCTGCAGGCCCGCGGCGAGTGGCGCCGGCTGCTCGCCGAATACTACCAGGGTCGGGAAGGCGATGAATCGGGGCGATGACCTGCTGGCCCACGCACGGGGCGTCGTCCGTGCCGAGGCGAGCGCGGTCGCCGCGCTCGAAAATCGACTCGGCGAGCCGTTCCTCCGCGCTGTCGAGCTTATCGCCAGCGCCAACGGCCGGGTCATCGTCAGCGGGATCGGCAAGAGCGGCATTGTAGGCCGCAAGCTCGCGGCCACCCTCACTTCCACCGGCACGCCCGCCCTCTTCCTGCACCCCGTGGAAGGCTTGCACGGCGACCTGGGCATTGTATCACGCGGCGATGTGGCCGTCCTGATCTCGAAGAGCGGCGCGTTGGAGGAGCTGGCCGGGCTGGTGGAATTCCTGAGCCGCCAAGGTGTAGCAATGATTGCACTTACGGGTCGCCTGGATTCCGCGCTCAGCCGCGGCGCGACCGTGGTGCTGGACTGCTCCGTCGACGAGGAGGCGTGCCCCTTCGATCTAACGCCCACCACGTCCACAGCCGCAGCCATGGCGCTGGGCGACGCGCTGGCCGTCGCGCTGCTCGTGCACCGGGGGTTCACGCGCGAGGACTTCGCCCGGCTGCACCCGGGCGGTGCGCTGGGCCGCAAGCTGGCCTTGCGCGTGCGGGATGTGATGGTGACAGAGGACTACCCCTGTCTGGGGATGTCCGCGAGCATGCGGGAGTGCGTGGTGCTGCTGGCGGAGCGGCGGGGCACGGTGCCGATCGTGGACGAGGGCAGGCGCGTCGTCGGCGTAGTGACGGCGGGAGACCTTACCCGGCTGATGGAGCGGGAGCAGAGCTTTTTCGACGTGCCGGTCTCGACGGTCATGAATCGGGACCCGAAGCTCACGGGCCCCGACGTCCTGGGCGCGGCGGCGGTCTACGAGATGGAGAAGCACGGCATCATGGCCATGCCTGTGGCGGATGGGGAGCGGCGGCTCCTGGGAATTGTTCACCTGCACGATCTGATGCGGGCGGGCGCCGTATGAGCGCTGGGATCCGCTGCTTGTACGGTCTCGGTCTGGGGGTGAGCTGCGCGCTCGCCGCGTGCGCCGGCGGGGGCGCCGATCCCTTGGCGGAAGACAACCTCGCGGGTATGCCGAGCGACCAGGTGATTTACGGGCTGACCCACTTTTCCACGGCGCAAGGCGTCCGGCGCGCCGTGCTGCGGGCCGACACGGCGTACGTCCACGAAGACTCGGCACGGATTGACGCGAGGCGCGTTCACCTGACGCTGTTCAACGAGCTGGGACGCGAGGCGGCGGACCTGACGGCCGCGGCGGGCGAGCTCGACATACGCACGGAGGCCATGACGGCGCGCGGCAACGTGGTGCTCGTCGCGCGGCAGGGGCAGAAGCGTATCGAGACGGAGGAGCTCCATTTCGATCCGCAGACGGACCGCATCTGGAGCGATGTGGCCACCACTCTGCAGGATGCAGGCACGGTGATCCGGGGGCAGGGTTTCACCTCGGACGGACAGCTCAGGAACGTGCGGGTACGGCGGCCGACGGGGCGCGTGGAAGGCCTGAGGATCGAGTTCTGATGAGGACGGCCGCCGCCTTCGCGCTGCTCTTACTCGCGCCCGGGTACCTGGGCGCGCAAGGGCAGGGGTGTGACCTGCGCGGCCAGCCGCAGGAGCTCATCAAGCAGGTCGTGGGCGGCATCGAGATGGCCGTGATTCGTGGCCCGGCGGAGTTCGATTGCACGGGCGGCGTGGTGATCCGGGCGGACAGCGCGGTCAACTACCGGGCGTCCGGCGAGCTGCACCTGGTGGGACACGCCTTCTACAGTGACTCGCTCAAGAGCCTGACGGCCGACTGGGTGAACTACGAGGGGCGGCGAGGAATGGTGGAAGCCCGGGGCAGCGTGGTCCTGACTGACCGTCGCAGCGGCTCCGTTGTCACGGGAGCCTTGCTGTTCTACGAGCGAGCGAGCGTCGCCGGCGAGGAGCCGCGCGCCACGGTCGAAGGTCGGCCGCACGCCGTCCTGCATTCAGCCAGCGGCAGGCCGCGCCTCGACGCCGCGGCATCCGCGGCTGGTGCGGGGCCGCCGCCAGAGCAAGTGGCCGAAGCCGCTGCTGCAGCGGCTCCGGATTCCGCCGCTCTGCCGCTCGAAGTGGACGCCGATCGCATGGAGATCCTGGGCGAGCGGGAGTTCCGTGCCTGGGGGCGTGTCGAGCTGCGCCGTGGCGAGATGCGCGGCTTTGCCCATGAAGCGCATTTCGATCAGTCGCGCGACCGCCTGGAACTCCTGGGCGATGCGCGGATCACAGGCGCGGATTACGAGCTGAGCGGTGGGGAGATCGATGCGGAGCTGGAAGCCGACCGGCTGCGGCGCGTGATCGGGAAAGGCGAAGTCGTGTTGCTGAGCGAGGAGCTGCGGGTCGCAGCGCCGGAACTGCAGATCTTCCTGCTGGAGGGAGAGATCGAGCGGCTGGTCGCCCGGCGCGAGCCGCAGGCCGAGGGACACTCGACCCGCAGTAGGGCGCAGGATCCGCGGCGGGATCAGAGCGGCCGGGAGGCGGCGGTCGTTGCCGCGGGGCGTGCGACTGGCCGGGAGCAGGATCCCCGGCCCATGGTGGTGGCCAGCGACTTTCAGCTCACCGCGGACTCCGTCGAGGCGATCGCGCCGCGGCGCCGGCTCGAGCGGGTCGTGGCCGTGGGCGGCGCCCACGGCGAGCGGCTCGATGCGCCCGCCGAATCCGAACTGGCGGACCTCCCAGATGTGGTGGCCCGTGACTGGATCCAGGGCGACACGATTGTCGCCGAATTTGCGGAGGCCGCGACGGATAGCAGCAGGTTCGGCCGCGGCCGGGCGCCCAGCAAGGCGTTTTCCGGGAGCGCGGCCGATTCGCTTAAGCGAGCGGAACGCCCGGAGCGTGAGCTCGAGCGCCTGGTGGCTATCGGCGGGAAAGGGCGGGCCAGGTCAGTCTACCGGCTGCGGGAGTCGGGACCGCAGGGTAGCCCGAGCTCCGGCCTGAACTACATGATCGCGAGCCGGATCACGCTCGTCTTCCGCAAGGGTGAAGTCCATGAGGTACAGGCGGAAGGGCCGGTGCACGGGATGCATGTGCAGCCGACCCGGCCGGTCGTGGCGGGGCCGCCCAGGCGATGATGGATCGGGAAGGCCTGACTCGGTATGTGGCGCAGCTCGCCCCGCACGACGCCTCCGTCGCACTGGCACTGCTCGAGCTGGTGCGCAGAGCGGATGACGAGGGGGCGCTCGAGCGCGGCGAATGGCTGGCCGCGCTGCGGGCCGCGTACCGTCGTCTGGGGCCCGGCTCGATCGGCGGAGCCGAGTCGAGCGGCGCCGATGAAGTCGCACCCGAGGAGCTGGGCCGCTACCTCGAAGAGCACGCCGTGGCAGCGCTGGCCAGCCGCGGCATCGCCCGCAGCGAGCCAGAAGGGCCGGCGTGGGAGCAACTGCGGCTGACAGCGGACCTCTGGGCCGAGCTCGCAACCGAGCGCGCCAGCGTTGTGGCCGAGCTCGAAGCCGCGGTAAGAAACTTGCTTGACCAGGCCCTGCACAGGGCCGCGCCCGTCAGCGATGGGAACGGCCGGCGCGCCGCGCCGGGCAGCGTGCTGCGGGCACGGAGCCTTATCAAGGTCTATCGACGGCGCAAGGTCGTGAATGAGGTGGACCTGGACGTGTCCCAGGGAGAGATCGTCGGGTTGCTGGGCCCGAACGGGGCCGGGAAGACGACGACCTTCTACATGATCGTCGGGCTGATCTCGCCGGACCACGGGAAAGTCTTCCTGGACGGCCACGACCTGGCCAGTGTGCCCATGTACCAGCGCGCACGCCGGGGGATCGGCTATCTGGCGCAGGAGCCCTCCGTGTTCCGCAGGCTGACAGTCGAGGAGAACATCCTCGCCATCCTGGAAACGTTGGGGCTCGAGAGGGCGGAGTGTGAGGCGCGGCTCGAGGCGTTGCTCGACGAGCTCACGATCAAGCACCTGCGGAGCGCCAGGGCTTATTCCCTGTCCGGCGGCGAGCGGCGTCGCCTCGAGATCACGCGCGCGCTGGTCAGTGACCCGAAATTCATGCTGCTGGACGAGCCCTTTGCCGGGGTGGATCCCATCGCCGTGCACGATATCCAGCAGATCGTGGCCGGGTTGCGCCACCGTGGGATCGGGGTAATCATCACCGATCACAACGTCGAGCAGACACTGGACATCGTGGATCGGGCGTACATCATGTATGATGGCCGTGTGCGGGTTTCGGGTACGGTGGCGGAACTGGTCTGGAACGACGAGGTCGCGGAGATCTACTTTGGTCCCACACTCACGGCGCGGATGCGCGAGCGCTACCGGCCGCCGAAGGAAGCATGAGCATTAGGACGGGACTGTATCAGGGCACGCAGCTCAAGCAGGAGCTGAAGATCAATCCGCGCCTGTATCAGGCAATGGATCTGCTCTATATGCCGCTCCTCGATCTGCAGCAGCACCTCAAGCAGGAGCTGTTGAACAACCCGTTCCTGGATCTCGAGGAGCCCGCGGTCTCGCCCGAAGAGGAGGCGGTGCCGGACAAGCAGAAAGAGAAGGAAAAGGAGCAGGAAAAGGAGGAGATCGACTGGGAGGAGATCCTGCTCGAAGGCTTCGACACGGGTGGGCGCCGGGCCGAGTACGAGGAAAAGGAGTACTACGAACCGGTGCCGGTCGACACGCGGGACCTCTCCGATCACCTGCGTGACCAGCTCGTGCTCATGCGGCTTTCGCCCCGGCAGATGCTGCTGGGCGAGGAGATTATCGGCAACATCGATGATGACGGCTATCTCACCTGTGGGCTGTGCGAGGTCGTCACGGCGCTCAACGTGTGGCTGCAGGAGGAGGGGAGCGCCTGGGCCGAGGAGGGTGAGAGCCTCGAGGCCTTCAGCATGGCCGAGGCCGAGGAGATGCTGCGCGTCGTGCAGGGCTTCGAGCCGCCCGGCATCGGCGCCCGAGACCTGCGCGAGTGCTTGCTGCTTCAGCTCCGGGATGCGGAAAAGGAGGACACCCTCGCCTACCGCATTGTCCGCGACTACTTCGACCAGCTCATCAACCACCGCTGGTCCGAGACCTCGAAGGAGCTCTCGATCACGCCGCGCGATGTGCAGGCGGCGGCCGACGAGGTCGCGAAGTTGGACCCGAAGCCCGGCCTCAAGTACGCCGCGCCATCCGACAACTACATCATCCCCGACCTGGTAGTGGAGAAGATCGATGGCGAGTACCTGGTCTTCCTGAACGACACGACGCTGCCGCGTCTCAAGCTGTCGCGCGCCTACCGCGAGATTGCGCGGGACAAGAGCAAGTTCAAAGGCGAGAACAAGGAGTTCATCTCGAACAAGCTGAACAGCGCCAACTGGATGATCCAGGCCATCGAGCAGCGGCGCCAGACGATGCTCAAGGTGATGAACTTCATCGTGGACCGGCAGCGCGAGTTCTTCGAGAAAGGGGTGCAATACCTGAAGCCGCTGACGCTGCGGGAAGTGGCCGAGGTGATTGCTATGCACGAATCGACCGTCTCGCGCGTGACTAACGAGAAATTCGTGCAGACGCCGCGCGGCGTGCTGCCGCTCAAATTCTTCTTTTCCAGTGGGCTCTCGACGGCCTCGGGCGAGGACGTGAGCGCCCGCGGCATCAAGGCCAAGATCCAGAAGCTGGTGGACGACGAGGAGTCGCGGCGCCCGCTCACGGATCAGGCGATCGTGAATATCCTGAAGGAAGAAGGGATCCAGATCGCGCGCCGCACAGTGGCCAAGTACCGCGATCAGTTGGGTATCCTGTCGGCCCGCATGCGCAAGCGGGTGTAGCCGCGCCAGTGCTCCTCCGAGCGCCCCGCCCCCGCCATAAACGGACGCGGTAAGAGCATGCACAGCAGCGCACCAGCGGCGTCCGCACTCCCCGCCCTCTCGGAAGCGGCGCGGCGCAACTTTGCCGTCATCATCCCCGCCTACAACGAAGCCGAGAACATGCCTGACCTGGTGCGCGAGCTCCGTTCCGTCTTCCAGCGTTTCGACCTGCAGGGTGACGTCATCCTGGTGGACGACGGCACAACGGATGGCACGGCGGCCGCGGCCGCGGCCGCGGCTCGCGGCTGGGACCGCTTCCGCGTGGTCAGCCACCGGCGCAACTTCGGCAAGACGGAGGCGCTACTCACCGGCGCGGAGGCCAGCGAGGCGGAGTGGCTGGTGCTCTAC
>JACQVE010000216.1 GCA_016209965.1 Gemmatimonadota bacterium
GGCCAGGGTCCACCGCGCGCAGCACCTCATCGCTCACGTCCAGCGCCGCAATCAACTGGTCCGCGTAGAAGTTCGCGACCGGCCGCTCCTCCTCGAGCGACGTCGCGTAGAACCCGTTGTCCAGCAGGCTCTCGCCCGGACGGCTGACCTGGGAAACCGCGCCGCGCACGCAGTGGTGGTTGGTCACGACCAGGCCGTGGGGGGAAACAAACGAGGCGGAGCAGCCTGGAATGCGCAACGCCGCCAGCCGCGCGCGCTCGAACCAGGCCGCGCTGGCCTCGAAGCCGTACGTCTCCGAGAAGTAGCGTGCGGGCGGGTACTCGAACGTCCACATCTTGCCGTGGTCGAAGCGGCCGGCGCGGATCGTGTCCGCTGTCTGCGCAGGAGTGCGCCCGGCCGGGACGAGCGCCAGGGCCAGGGCGAAAGCGAGGGATAATGCGCGGTCACAGGTCTTCATTTCACTCTCCTGCTGCCGGCGTCCTACGAAAGGTATTGTAGTGACGCGCCGGGCAACCCGCACGCCGCTGGAATGCCTGCAGGATGCGCTCAGGGGCTGGCTCTTGCGATCGAGTCCCTGGCGGGATTAGATTCCACAACGGTTCCAAAATGGCATCCGTCAGTTTGGGAGGACTGGTGGCCACGATTACGATCAAGAAGGTTCCCGAGCCCCTGTATGAAGAGCTGCGGCGCAGTGCGAAGCGCAACCGCCGGAGCATCAACCAGGAGGCGATCGCCTGCTTCGAGCGGGTGCTGAGGCCGCGGCGCGTGGACGCTGAGGCATTTCTAGCCGACTTGAGGCGGCTGCACGAAAGGCTTCCGCGCATCGACCTGCCGCTCGAGGATGTTGAGGCGGGGATCAACGAGGGCCGTCCTTGATCATTGCCGACACGAACCTGCTGGTTGATCTCCTGGTCCACGGTGACCGCACGGCCGATGCCCGGCGGGTGTTCCGGCGGGATCCCGACTGGAGAGCGCCGCTCTTGTGGCGCAGCGAGTTTCGGAACGTGCTCCGGTTCCTCATCCGTCGCGGTCTTTTTTCGCTGGCCGACGCACTCGAGATCATGGACCGAGCGGAGAGCCTGATGGAGGGAGCGGACTACACGGTGCTTTCCGCGCCGGTGCTCGAGCTCGCCGCTTCCTCCGGCATTTCGGCCTATGACTGCGAGTTCGTCAGCCTTGCCCGTCAGATCGGGGTCCCGCTGGTGACGTCGGACGCGCCTGTGCTCCGCGCCTTCCCCGACGTGGCCGTCTCGCCCGCCGCGTTCGCGCGCGGCGGCTCAGCTCATTCGACGATGCGGTAGAGGTCGCGCCGGCCGCCGCGAATCAGCTTGCGGAACTTCGGGTACCAGCCCTGCCAGTCCGGGTCGGCGAGCACGCTCTGAAGCGCCCGCTCGTAGTCGCCGAGGCTGGCAAACTCACTCTCGAAGACCATGGGATCGCCTGCCGCCCTTGTCGAGCGGCGCGGCGGCCGGCGCTCCTACTCGACGTCCTCTCGGGTGACACCCTCGATCTCCAGGATCAGGTCCGGGCCGTACGCCCTGGCCGGCGTCTGGAATCCGGGCGGCGCCTGGCCGGCCAGTACTCGCTGCACGCAGGCGAGCGCCGTCAACACGGTCATGGTATAGCCGTCGGGTCCGCGCATGCGACTGACCGCGCGCCGGCTCGCGTCGTCCGAGACCTCGCCCCACAGCAGGCTGCGCCCGCGCGCGCGCTCCTCGTCCGTCGGCCCCGGCGGCCCGGCGCGCACTACGCACTGCTGCAGCGCCTTGACCGGGCGCAGCGCGAGCAGCGGGCGCAGCCAGCGCATAGCCAGGAGCATGGGCCGGAGCCGCTGCGGGACGGCCGTGTAGACCCGGATATCGCCGATCCCGGTCGTGTGGTACGCGGTGGCGACGTCGCCCCAGGGAATGGTCACCAGGTCGACAGGGCCTTCGCCCAGGTCCTCGCGGCGCCGTTTCCAGGCCACGGGCACGCGCACCAGCCGGCCGCCCCGGCGCACGCGTCCGCCCTCGTGTGCGTGCTCGATCATGGTGGTCATGGTGCCGCGCGAGATGCGCCCGCCGCCCTGGAAGGCGAGCCGCAGGCGCGTGGCCGTCGGGAGCCGCCGCTGGAGGTGGGCGGCCAGACAGTCGGAGGGGACCACGTCGAAGCCGACGCCCGGCAGCAGCATGATGCCCGCCACCCGCGCCTCCGCGTCGCGGGCGGCGAGCGCCTCGAACACCCCGAGCTCCCCGGTAATATCCAGGTAGTGTACACGGCTGCGCAGGCAGGCCTTGGCCATGGGTGCTGACGTGCGGAAAAACGGGCCGGCGCAGTGCAGCACGAGCGGCAGGCCGCGCAGCGCGGCATCGAGTGCGCTCGGGTCGGCGAGCGGCGCGACGCGGTGCTCGAGCCCGAGCTCAGCGGCCTGCCGGGCCAGGGTGTCTGCGCTGCGGCCGGCCAGGACCGGGCGGAGCCCGCGGCGCACGGCCTCCCGCGCGATCAGCGCGCCCGTGTAGCCGGTCGAGCCGTAGAGGAGGAACACTTTTTCCGGGCCGGGCTAGCCTCCGCGGCCGTGGCCGGTGGGGCCTCGTCCTTCTTAAGTTGAGCCAATCAGGCGCGGACCAGTTGCGGCAGGTGCTCGAAATGCTGGTCCCGGGCGTACAGTGCCAGATCGTGCTGAAGGACGAGGGCCGCAATCCACATGTCGTTGGTTGGAATGGGCGTCCCTTGCCTCCGGAGCTGTCGATAGACGGATGCATAATGATGCGTGGTCTGCTCGTCGGCGAAGATCACTGAGACGCCCTCCTTCATGAGGAAGCGTCGCAGAGTGCGCTCGTTACTCGCTCCCCTGGAGCCAACCGCAAAGCCACCCCGCAGCTCGCCCACCACCACAAATGGGACGTAGATGGATTCGGCGTTCTCCAGGGTCGCGACGACCTCCGAGACCCCGCGGCAGAAGTCCACGTACCGATTGGTATCAAGCGCGAGTCTCACGACCAAAGCGACGCATCGATGCGGTCATGCTCGGCCAGCGCGGCGTCGAATTCCGGATCCTCGTGCCAGGTGCCGGCGAGGTCCCGGAGGTCGCGATGGCGCATCGGCTGCTCCGCCAAACCGACGGCGCGGGCCAGGGCCCGAATTGCGACCTCGTTCAGGCTCTTGCCCTCGCGGCGGGCCAGAGCGCGCAGCGCACGGTCGACCGCAGTGGGAATATTGCGCAGCGTGTATTGCATGCATATAATGTAGGCAGCGCATGCCTCGCATGCAACCCGCGGCCAGGGCGGCTGCTCGAGCAGCGGCGTGCGGGCCTGAGCCTGCTTGCACGATTGCCGACCCCTGCTGCTATATTCGTACCGGGAGAGCCCTACCCCTGACCCGAGTTTCTGACAATGCGTGCTCAACCCTGTCGACACCGACTCCCCGCCGTGCAAATCGTGCTTGCACTGGCAGCGTGCGCCGGCGACTCGGGGCCCAGCGAGCCCACGACCCCGAGGGCGACCCAGATCGCCGCGGTCTCCGGAGACGCGCAGAGCGGCACCGTGGGTGCCGCGCTTGCCAGCGCGATCGTGGTCAAGGTCACGGACGCGCGCGGCACGGGCGTAAGCGGGACCGCCGTCACGTTTGCGGCGGTCTCGGGCGGCGGCTCGATTTCCCCGAGCTCTGCGACCAGCGATGCTTCCGGTCTGGCGTCCGCCACCTGGACGCTAGGCACGACGCCGATCACGAACACCGCCACCGCCTCCGCCGCCGGGCTGTCGGGGTCGCCGGTCACGTTCACTGCCAGCGCCCGCGCGGGAGCGCCGGCACAGTTGACCAAGGTCAGAGGCGACACCCAGATGGGCGCCGTCAACGGCGCGCTTACGGACTCACTGGTGGTGAGGGCGACCGACAGCTTCGGCAACGCCGTCGCCGGCGCGGCCGTGAGCTGGGCGGCCACGGCGGGCGGCGGGTCCGTGAGCCCGGCCAGCAGCAGCACGGATGCCAGCGGCCAGGCGAAGACGCGCTGGACGCTGGGCACGGGCGTGACCCAGACGGCCACGGCCTCGGCTGCCGGCGTCACAGCCGTCACCTTCACGGCGGCGCTGCCCGCCTGGCGCGTCTTCCACGGCAATCCGCAGCACACGGGGCAGGCGCTGGTGAACGGGCCGCAGGCAGCCACGCTGCGCTGGAGGTACACGGCCGCGGGCATCACGGAAGGCACCGGCTTCAACAGCATGGCGGTGGATCGGCTGGGCAACGTGTACGTCAACGGCGGGAACAAGGTCTCAGCGCTCAGCTCGGGCGGGCAGGTGCTCTGGACGACCAGCATGCCGGGCATTGGCGCCACTGCGCTGTCGAACGACGAGACCACGGTCTATGCGGTGGGCGGCGGCACGCTTCGCGCCCTCAGTGCAGCCACGGGACAGCCGATATGGAGCTACACGGTGCCGACGCCGTCGCTGGGGATCTTCGGCGAGCCCAACGTCGCGTCCGACGGGACCATCTACTTCGGCTCCTGGGACAGGCACGTCTACGCGCTCACCTCTGGCGGCACCCTGAAGTGGCGCTACCAGACCGACGGATCCATCGCCCCCCTCGCCTCACCGGCGCTGAGCCCGGACGAGCAGACGATCTACGTGGGGACGGGCGATCCCAACTCGACGCCGGGAGGGTCGCTGGTCGCGATCCGCAGCGACGGCACACTCCGCTGGCAGGTGAAGCTCGATAACGCCCGTGTCAGCGGCGCCGCCGTCGGCCGCGACGGCAAGGTGTACGCGACGGGCAGCGGGCGGCTGCACGCCTTCAATGCCGACGGCAGCAGGGTCTGGGAGTCGGGCCCCGACGTGGCGGGGAGCCTGGCGCCGTCTCTCTCGACCGGCGGGGTGATCGTGTCCGGCACCTCGCGCGACGGCAAGGTCTACGGCATCAATGCCAGCACGGGGCAGACGCTATGGTCCTACCAGACAGGGCAGAACCCGAACTACAATCCGACAAATCCCCACCAGCCACAGTACGGCGTGCTGGTCACGCCGGTGTTCGGCCGGGAGGGGACGGTTTACGTCGGTGCTATCGACGGGGTGATGTACGCGTTCAGCTCTGCCGGTTCGCTGCTGTGGAGGTACCAGACCGGCAACAGCCTGAACGAAGCATGCCCCGCAATCGGGCCCGATGGCACGCTCTACTTCGGATCGGCAGACGCCTACCTGTACGCGCTCAAGTCGCCGTAGCCGAGCGGTGCCAGTTTCGGCAGCCGAACGCCCTACTATACCCGCTCCGAATTACGGTAACGTATCGTTTCACCGCAGAGCGCGCAGAGAACACAGAGGTTGGCTAGATAGCTACGCGTTTCCCGGGACTTCCCCCCGGGAAACGGGGCCCCTTCGGGGCAGCGCGATTCGACCGTCGCGGCACAGGGAATTCCCGAAGAGAAGCCATATCGTGAATTTTTTAACGATCTGCGCGCTCAAGCGCCTAGAACGGCGACGACACGCCCGCGCCGAGGGGAACCTGTGTTAGCCAGAAACTTTGGGCGAGCGCTCTCTCGACTCGCGCACAGCAGCAATGATGTCCTCCCGAGTCAGGCCCGTTTGGACGCCCGGCACGTCAAGCGGAGAGCCCCCGGGACGCACCGGGCGGACGGCAAACTCGCTGCCGTCGCGACGCTTGATCCGAATCTCGCCGCGCTCACGTGCCTCATCGAGCAACCGAGCTAGGCGCTGCCGCGCCTCCGAGTATGTGTAGACTTTCATGCTTCACACCTCGATCACTTCGATTCCCAGGGCCCTCGCGACCTCGCACTGCGGCGTGTCCAAGGACAACAGCGGTGTATGGTATCGCTGGGCACACTGGAGCATGTACGAGTCGTAAGCGTAGATGCGGTGCTTCCAGCCGATCTCCACCGCCGCCGCGACCCCCACGTCAGCGAGACGCACCGGGATCTGGTGGAAAGACTTCAGGGCCTCCTGCGCCTGTTCGATCCCTAGCTTGTGCCGCCGGAACAGCGCTGTCAGGGCGTTGCCCACCTCCAGCGACCACGCGCCTGGCACTGCGATGATCTGGTCCAGCATCCAGGCGCTCGCCCAGCATGCCCGTCAACTTCACCGATCCGTTAAGCCTTGAGGCCGCAGGAGCGTGACCACCAGATCAAGGAGCTCGTCGAGGACATCAGGTCTGAGAGAACCGACACGCGACTCGATCAAAGAGGAGTGGGCGGTGAAGAGCTTGCCCGGCCGCGCGTAGCTTACACGGTGCAACGAGCCTGAAGTGAACGATTCATCAGTCAGTTCGAGAGCGGACGGATCGGAATACGGGTTGCTCGTGACCTGACAAAGGACGTGGTCCCCACGACCAACGTGAGCGAGCACCACGCTCGGCCGAAGCTTCGAACGGGAAAGATCCGAAAAGGGGAAATAAACGAGGACTACTTCTCCCGCTGAAGATGGCTCCACGCCTCGTCCTCCTCGGGGCGATTCCAATCGTCGAGGGCAGCTTCACTTAGCAATGCGGGTACCGTGCCCGATTCTTCGGCCGGCTCGTCGAGAATGGTGACGAGAGCGCGTCGCGCGCCCGGAACCTGGACGCGTTCCAGCAGGCGGACACGGCCATCCGCTTCGACGACGGCTTCAACAGTGCGAATCATGATGCCTCCAACTCAAGAACGAAGGGGGTCCTGAATTACACCCCGGCGCGTTTCGAAGGTGCCCCTGCCTCGACAAGAGGATAGCCCCGCAAGGCGGTCGCCGCGAGGGGTGTTCAGGGCCCAACGCCTTATGGACAGCAAGGGCGCGCCTTCCAAGCTGCCTTCGCCGCGTTTCTCTCTGGCTGGGCGGCTTGGGCTCCGAAGACGCCTTCCCCTCATGCCCGCGGCGGCTCCATCCGCGCTAGCGCCCGGAGGTTGCGCGCCGCGCGCGCGAGCAGCAGCCCCAGCATCGCCAGCGCGGCGAGCAGCCCGAACAGATCGAACAGCCTGGCGCCCGCGCTGCGCAGCTGGAATTCGAAAGGAAGGAGGCCCTCTGGGCAGCGCTTTCGAGCTACCGCAGCGGTCGTGCGAATCTATCGGATTACGTGGCTGGGCATATCAACGCGGCCCACGGTTGCCAACACACGGTCACGTTCGACCGGGGCCTCAGGGGCGAGCCGGGATTCGAGCTCCTGTGAGGGCGAGTCGCTGACCGCCGATCCCTCGACTCTGCCGTCACAATCCCGCCAGCGGGTCCGGCAGCTTTCCGCGCCCCTGTGCGGCGGCCTTCTCCGCGCCTTCTCCCACC
>JACQVE010000217.1 GCA_016209965.1 Gemmatimonadota bacterium
GGCCAAGACCGCGCGCAAGGGGCTGTCCACGTATCGGCTCGAGGTTCAGGGCCGGGCAGCGCACTCGGGGATCGACCCGGAGCGGGGCGTCAGCGCCATTGCCGAGCTCGCCGAGCAGATCCGGCGGGTGCTTGCGCTGGCGGACCCACTCCGCGGCACGACCCTGAATGTGGGGGCGATGGCTGGTGGTGTTGCGGTCAATGTGGTGGCGCCTGAAGCGTGGGCGGAAATCGAGGCGCGCTACGGCTCCGCTGGCGAGGGCCGGCGGGTGGACACGGCCCTGCGGACGCTCGAGCCCGTGCTGCCGGGCGCCTCGCTCTCGCTCGAAAGGGGACAGAACCGGCCGCCACTCGAGCGGACCGCGGGCGTTGTACGGCTTTACCAGCACGCCCGTCGCCTTGCTGCGGAGCTCGGCTTCGTGCTGGGGGAAGGCTCTACCGGCGGAGCCAGCGATGGCTGCCTCACCGCCGCGCTGGGCGTGCCTACGCTGGACGGGCTGGGAGTCCAGGGGGATGGCGCTCATACGCCGGACGAGTATATCCTGATCGACGACCTCCCCCGCCGGGTCGCGCTCCTTGCCAGGCTTTTCGAGACCCTCTGATGGGCTGCGGCACGGCACGCTGGTGTTGACGCAGCTCCGCGTCGCACCCCTTTTCCAATGCCTTGATTCGGCTCGGCTGCGGGGGAAAGCAGATCGTCATGGGAGCCACGGCACCTGGCGCAGCCTTTGACATCCGCCCACTCGGCACGCCGGCCGAGCTGCGCGCCTGCCTGGCGCTGCAGAAGGCGACGTGGGGCGAGAACTTTACCGAGCTCGTGCCCGGGGCGCTGCTCTGGGCCGTCCAGCGGATCGGCGGCGTAGTGGCCGGCGCCTTCGATGCCCGCGGCGAGCTGGCCGGCTTCGTCTTCGGCATCACGGGGGTCGAGGAAGGGCGCCCCGTCCACTGGTCGGACATGCTCGCCGTCCGGCCCGAGCTGCGGAACCAGGGCCTCGGCCGCCAGCTCAAGCTCTACCAGCGCGAGGTCCTGCTGGACCGCGGCGTCGAGACCGTGTACTGGACGTTCGACCCGTTGGAGTCGAAGAACGCCTATCTCAACTTCGCCAAACTCGGGATCCTGGCCCGGGAGTACCTGCCCGACCTTTACGGCCAGACGGATTCCCCCGTGCACCGCGGCATTGGCACCGATCGGCTCGTGGCAGTCTGGCGGATAGCCAGTGAGCGGGTGCGGCGCCGGCTGGCGGGGGAAGACAGGGCACCCCGTGCGGGCGACGTCGCCAACGTCCCGCTGGTCAACCCGGTCCGTGCCGGCACGGGCGGCCTCGAATCCGCCGACCCGGAACTGGGCTATGATGCCTCGCGCGTGCGCGTAGCCATACCGGCCGACATCCAGGCGCTCAAATCGCAGTCGCTTCCCCTGGCCGCCGACTGGCGGGAGAAGACGCGGGCCTCCCTGCAGAGCTACCTGGCGCGCGGCTACTGGGCCGTCGAGCTGGTGCGGGAGGGAGAGCACAGCACCTATCTGCTGGATCGCTCCGTCTTGGCCTGATATAGTGCCGCGTCCGCGGCGGCAATCAGCTCCTGCGGCGTCTCCATCTCGGGCGCATACTCGGCCAGCCCTGCGCTTACCGTGATCGCGCCCCGCCCCAGCTTCACCACCTCGGCGGGGAAACGCTCCTGGATTCGCTCCAGGAAGAGCTGCGCGCCGCCGGATTCCGAATCCGAGAGCAGCGAGAGAAACTCGTCGCCGCCGTAGCGCGCGGCCAGGTTCATGGCCCGCGTTTCTGCAGCGAGCACTTCAGCGAACACGCGCAGGGCTTCATCCCCCGCGAGGTGGCCGTACCTGTCGTTGTACGCCTTGAACCCGTCCAGATCGAACAGCACGGCTGCCAGCCTGCGCCCGCGTTTGGCGGCGGCGAACTCGCGGTTCAGGTCCCGCTCGAGCTGGCGCCGGTTGGCCAGCCCGGTCAGCGGGTCGGTCAGGGAGAGGGCTCGCACCTCCTCGAAAAGGCGCACGTTCTGGATGGCCAGGGCCGCCTGGTCCGCCAGCGCCTCGAGCAGTCGCAGGTCTTCCGCATCGAAGGGGCGCTCCCGGCAGCAGAAGAGGGCTCCCAGCATGCGGTCCCGCGACAGGAGCGCCACCGCGGCCGTGGGCGAACGAGGTAAGAACCCCAGGCTCTCCGGGCGGATGTAGGGGTCCCCCGCCGGGTCCAGCGTGATACGCGGGCGGCCGTGCCGCACCACCCAGCCCGTGAAGCTGCCGTCCACGGGGAAGCTCATGCCGACCACGCCGGGCGGCAGGCCGGCCACGGCCCGGAGCTCGAGCGTCTCCCCGTCGGCCGAGAGCAGCTCGATCCCCGAGGCGCGCGCGGAAAGGAAGCGGCAGGCCCAGTCCACCACAAGCTGCAGCGTGCGGCTCGTTTCCGTGGACCCCGCCAGCGCGTGGCTGACCTCCACCAGGGTTCGCGTCTGCTCGAGCTGCCTACGCTCTTCCGCTTCCTGCTCCGCTCCCCGCAGTGCCCGCGCTATGCGCACGGCCAGGACCAGGCCCAGCACTCCCAGCGTGAAGTCGGTCTCCAGGCGGGTCGCGCCCCGGGCCGCCGCGTCCAGCCCCACGGCGCCCAGGAGGAGGGCCACGCCGGGCACCAGAGCGCGGGCCAGCGCGGCGGCTAGGCGGCTGCCGGGCGGCAGGACCGCTGTGCGGTCCCTCTCCCTCCAGCCCACGAATCCCGCCGCGGCGAGCACGGCCCAGCCGCCGACCCAGAGCAGCTCGAAGGCATCGCCTGCGCGAGCCGGGTCAGGGTCAGCGCCCGCCGCCATCAAGCCGTTGGCCGCAGCCAGGACGGCGCTGCCGCCGGCCAGCGCCACCACCGCTTGCCCGGGGAGCGCGCCCCCGCGCCAGACCAGGAGAAGCGCAGCAAAGAACAACGATCCTATGGAGGCCAACGGGCCGGCCAGCAAGGCTACGAAGGCTCCCCGCCCGATGGGTGGCGTCGCCTCGAGCAGCGGCTCGAGCACGAAACGGAGCAGGATGACGGCAGAGGCCAGGAGGATGAGGCTGGTGTCCAGCGCCAGGTCTGTGACCGACCCTCGCACGCGGACGGGTCGCAGCGCCAGAATGGCGCCAGTCGCAAGAAGCGCGTGGAACAGTAAGAACAGGAAGAAGGACGGCGCCAGGGCCGCCTGTCCCGCGGGCGCCGTCATCTGCTGCACGATCCACGTGATCTGACCGGCAACGGCCGAGGCCGCGCCCGCGGCGAACGCCGCCCAGGGAGCCCGCCGGCCGCGCGGCGCCACGCGTGCCGCCGCCAGGAAGGCCAAGGCCGCGGCCAGCGGACCGGCAACCAGCACGGCATTGCCGAAGACCGACCGCGTCGTACCTTCCGGTATCAGCCAGTAGCCGGCTGCCGCCGCACTTACCACCCCGAGCAGCCAGCCCGCTAATGCGGAACCGCGGGGCGTTACGGCTGGTGTCGGCGCGGCAACGTCGGCCGCCGCAGTGGCGGCCGAAGGCTCTGGCTCTGGGGCCATTTCTGGCTCCGAACTGGAGAACCGATGCCCGATGTCGGTGCGCGGGAGAGAGCGCCCTGGACGACGGCGGGAATCCAAACGTCGCCCTAATTAAAACTCTCGGACCAGTTTTTCAAGAGAGAGCCCAGTGCGGATCGAGAGGATCGAGCTGCAGGTGATTCGCCTCCGGCTCCAGGAGCCGTTCCGCATCTCCTCCGGTCAGACGCACGAGCGCCGTATCCTGCTGCTGAAGGTGGAGGGCGAGGGTGCGCGCGGGTACGGCGAATGCGTGGCCGACGAGACGCCTCACTACTCCTACGAAACCGTGCAGACGGCCCGCTGGGTCCTCGAGCAGCACCTGATCCCGGCCGCGCTGGCCCGCGAGTTCGCCTCAGCCAGCGAGTTCGCCGCGCTGCTCGCCGCCGCCGCCCGCGGCCACCCCATGGCGAAGGCCGCCCTGGAAATGGCGGTTTGGGACCTGGAGGCCAGGCGGCGCGGCGTTTCCCTCGCCGCACTGCTGGGCGGATCGAAGCAGGCCGTGGAGGCCGGCGTGAGTCTCGGGATTCGCGAGGAGGTCGAGGAATTGCTCGAGCGCATTGGCCGCTTCTGGGCAGAGGGCTACCGGCGCGTGAAGCTCAAGATTGCGCCCGGCCGGGACGTGGGCGTCCTGGAGAGCGTGCGCTCCCGCTTCCCCGACCTTCCCCTCATGGTCGACGCCAACGCCGCCTACACGCCAGCCGAGCTGGAGCACGTGGCCCGGCTGGACGCCTTCGGGCTCATGATGATCGAGCAGCCGTTCGCGGCTGACGAGCTGCTGGCCCATGCGGAGCTGCAGGCGCGGCTGGCAACGCCCGTATGCCTCGACGAATCGATCACCAGCCCGGCGACGTGCGCGCTGGCCATCCGCCTCGGGAGCTGCCGGACCGTGAACATCAAGGCCGGCCGTGTGGGAGGGCACGCGGCCTCGCTCGAGATCCACGACCTCTGCGCTCGGGCCGGAGTCCCGGTCTGGTGTGGCGGCATGCTGGAGTCCGGCATCGGCCGCGCCCACAATGTGGCGCTGGCCAGCCTCCCGAACTTCCGGCTTCCCGGCGACACGTCCGCCAGCCGGCGCTACTGGGCGCGCGACGTGGTGAGGCCCGAGTTCGAGCTGCAGCCGGACGGCACGCTCGCCGTGCCCGCGGGGCCCGGGATCGGCGTTGAGGTGGACGAGGGCTTCCTGAAGACGCTCGAGGTGGCGAAAGCCAGCTTCCGGCGGGGGTAGCGCCCCGGCTTCACGCCAAGACCCGGCTTCCGGGGGTCTTGTGCCCACTCGCGCGCACTCTTATATATGTGCCACTGCGCAGTGACGAGGCAGTGCAGGGCTTCCACGACCCGCTCTCTCCTCCAGCCGCTCCACTCGTCGTCGCTGTAAAGGAACGTTACAC
>JACQVE010000218.1 GCA_016209965.1 Gemmatimonadota bacterium
ACGCTGGGCGCTGGCGCTGGCCGACGGGTTCTGGCAGTGGTCGTTCCGCGAGGGCGCGGGTCGGGTCACGTACCAGCGCCTGTGGGCGGCCGTCGCCGGCTGGCTGGTGCAGGAGCGGCCGCTGGCCGAGGGGGGTGCCCTGCGCCCGACGCGGCGAGTGGCAGCGCGGGGGGAGCAGTTGCGCTGGGTGGCCGCCGGCCTGGCTGCGGACTCGCTGGCTGTGAGGATCCGCACGGAAAAGGGCGAGGCCGTGCTGGACACCACCGTGGTGGCGGTCCGCGGCGACACGGCAGCCACCCGCGTGCTGCCGCCCGGGCATTACCGCTACGAAGTGCGCGCACTTCGCGGCGGCCGCGAGGCGGCCCGGTCGGCCGGGCCACTCACCGTCGAGAGCTATTCGCCCGAGTTCGCGCGGCCCGCGGCTCGGCTCGAGCAGCTCGCCCGCGGCACGGCCGCCGCCGCCCGGGGTGTGGACGCGTGCGGCGCCGGCGGCCGGCCGCTCCATGCGACCGCCTGGCCGTACCTGCTGCTCGTGCTCCTGGTGACCACCGAGTGGGTGCTCCGCCGCCGCTGGGGGCTGCGCTAATGCTTCGCTCCGCATGACACGCAAACTACTCTTCAGGCGAGCGGAGGAGCGAGATGGCCAAGGTAGAGCGTGTGCTGGCGCGCAAGATCCCCGGAGCACCCCACGAGACGCTGCTGGTGCTGGATGCGACCGTGGGGCAGAACGCCGTCATGCAGGTCCGCACCTTCGCCGCCTCGCTCTCGCTCTCCGGACTGGTGCTGGCCAAGCTGGACAGCACCGCCAGGGGTGGAATCGTCCTGGCGCTCAAGTCGGAGTTCGATATCCCCGTCAAGCTGGTGGGCACGGGCGAAGGCATGGCTGACCTCGAGCAGTTTGACATCCCGCGATTTGCCCGGGAGGTGCTGGAGGCGTAGGGTTGGATGGGTTTTCAGGCACGGGTCAGGCACGGGTACGGGCACGCGTACGCGTGCGCCTACGCATACGCATATACGCATACGGCTACGGGATCTGATACGGGATCGGGATCGGGATCGGTACGGGATCTGGTACGGGATCTGGTACGGGATCGGATCGGGATGGGGATCGGCTAGCCCCGGAGCATTCTAGATGTCCTCTGCACTGGACCGGCCGGCGCAGTACCTGAAGGGCGTGGGCCCGAAGCGGGCGGAGGCGCTGTCGCGGCTGGGCGTGGAGACGGCGCGCGACCTGTTGTACCACCTGCCGCGCCGCTACGAGGACGCGAGCACCGTCGCGCGCATCGGCTCGCTGGAAGTGGGAATGGACGCCACGGTAGCGGGCGAGGTGGTGAGCAAGGGTGTGATCCCGACGCGGTCGGGTCTGCGGATCTTCCAGGCAGTAGTGCGGGACGAGAGCGGGCTGATCGAGTGCGCGTGGCCGGGGCAGCCCTTTCTGGACCGTACCATTCAGAAGGGCGATCTGCTGCTGGTGACCGGCCCTGTGCGCTTCTTCCACGGCCGTCAGCTCCAGCCGCGGGAGTACGTGGTGCTGGGGCGCGCGGACGAGGACGAGGGCGTGAGCGGCAAGGTGCTGCCCATCTACCCGGCCACGGAAGGGCTCTCCTATCGCGTGATCCGCGGCATCCTGGACGCGAACCTGACCGTGCTGCTGCGACAGGTGGAGCGGGAGGAGGTATTCGCGCCGGCCCAGCTCGGGGCCGCCGGCCTCCCGGCCTTGAAGGAGGCGCTCGAGCTGCTGCACCGCCCCTCGTCGCTGGCAGACGCGGAGCGGGGCCGGCGCCGGGTGGCGTACGAGGAGCTGTTCTTCGTGCAGCTCCTGCATGCGCGGGCGCAGCACCGGATGACGGCGGCGGTGCCAGGGATCGAGTTCCGGCGCACGGACGAGCTGATTGCAGCGCTCTACCGGCGGCTCCCCTTCCAGCTCACGGCTGCGCAGACGCGCGTGCTGCAGGAGATCATGGCGGACATGACTTCACCGCTTCGCATGAACCGGCTGCTGCAGGGCGACGTTGGCTCGGGGAAAACGGTCGTCGCCCTGTTTGCCGCACTGCTGGCGGCGGAGTCCGGCTACCAGAGCGCGGTCATGGCGCCCACCGAGCTGCTCGCGGAGCAGCATGCCCGCACACTGCGCGAGCTGCTGGGAGAGCTGCCCGTGGGCATGGCCCTGCTGACCGGGCGGGTGGGCGGCGCCGAGCGGCGGGATGTGCTCGAACGGGTCGCTTCCGGCGCGGCGGCGATCGTGGTAGGCACGCATGCGCTCATCCAGGAGGGAGTCAGCTTTCACCGCCTGGGGCTGGTGGTGATCGACGAGCAACACCGCTTCGGCGTGCGGCAGCGCATGGCGCTGGCGGCGCGGGGCGAGACGCCGGACGTGCTGGTCATGTCGGCCACGCCGATCCCACGGTCTCTGGCCCTCACGCTCTACGGCGACCTCGAGCTCAGCGTGCTGGACGAGATGCCGGCGGGCCGCCGCCGGGTGGAGACGGCGCTCCGGCCGGAGAGCACGCGGGCGCGCGTGTACGACTTCGTGCGGCGCGAGGTCGCACGCGGGCGCCAGGCGTACATCATCTACCCACTGGTCGAGGAGTCCGAGAAGCTGGAACTGCGCGCGGCGACGGAGGAATACGAGCGCCTCGCGGCGCAGGTTTTCCCCGACCTGCGCCTCGGCCTGCTGCACGGCCAGGTGTCGCCCGAGGAGCGGGAGGCGACGATGCGTGCCTTCCTTGCCGGTGAGCTGGACATCCTGGTCTCGACCACCGTGGTCGAGGTGGGGATTGATGTGCCCAACGCTACAGTCATGCTGATCGAGCACGCGGAGCGCTTTGGCCTCTCGCAGCTCCACCAGTTGCGCGGCCGCGTGGGCCGGGGAGCGGCGGCCAGCACCTGCATCTTGCTGGCTCCGGCCGGGGGCGAGGCCAGGGAGCGGCTGCGGGTGTTCCTGGAAACTGATGATGGGTTCGAGATCGCGCGGGCCGACCTGCGCCTGCGTGGCATGGGCGACTTCTTCGGCGCGCGGCAGCACGGGCTGCCTGAGTTCCGCTTCTTCGATCCGGAAAAGGATTACGAGCTGCTGCTGCGAGCGCGCCAGCACGCGCAGGCGGTCATTGCCCGCGATCCGGAGCTGCAGCGTCCGGAGCACGAGCGGCTGCGCGCCGTGCTGGCGGCGCGGTTCGGCGAGCGGGAGCGGATGTACGAGGTGGGGTAGGCGAACAGATCTCGGTCTCGGGCTCGGAGTTCTGTGGGGGAGTCTCCGCCGGGTCCGCTTCCGGCGCAGCTAGGGCGCTGCCGGAAATGCGAAGCGGAGCTCGACGCCGCCATCGGCGCGGGGCTGGATCTGGAAGCGCTCCGGGTCGTAGGGGATGTTGGGTGGTGTGCTCTCCTCGCGCAGGTCCAGGATGAAAAGCAGGACGCTGGCGGCCACGCCCACCTGGCTGGCCAGCAGGGCCATGCGGGCGCGCCGGTCGAGCCTCACCACGTCCTGATACATGGCCTCGAGCTCGGGATCCTGGTAACGCTCGTCCGGAAGCCGCTGGCTGCATTTCTGGGGCTGCTGCTGGCAACGCGCTTCGAGCGCGCGGAACTTCTCGTCCGAGTCGTGCTGGACGCTGAAGCCGTAGGCGGCCGAGGCGACGGACGCCGCGACGGTTGCCCACTTCGCGAAGCGCAGCGGCGGGACCCCGCCCACTCGCCTGGACCAGCTCTTCTCCGCGCGATTCTCGGGCTCGAATCGCTGGGCGCGCTGCTGGGCGGCGCCGGCCGCGGGCAGCAGCAGCATCGCCGTGCAGCACAGTGTCATGAGCAACGGCTTCATGATGCGGGCTCCTTCAGCTTCACGATCGTCCCGCGCAGCAGGGGCACGTAGATGGCGCCGTTCTGCACGGTAACGGGCGCGACAATCGAGTCTTCGAAGTCCTGTTTCCACACGGTCGTCCCATCGCTCCGCAACAGGAAGAGCTGCCCGTCGAGCCGCCCGACCAGCAGCCGGTCCTGCGCCAGTGTCAGGGCCGCTCGGGCGGCGCCGCCCAGGCTGGCGATCCTCTCGCCTGCGCGGCCGCCGCGTGGAACGCGCCAGACCTCGGCGGAGCGGGTAAGGACGTAAAGCGATCCGTCCGCTGCCACGGCGGGCGCGGCCAGGATCGGCGCGCCGAAGGGCGCGCGCCACACCTCGACCAGTCCTGGCAGGAGCAGTGCCAGCACCTCGCCCGAGTGCAGCGGCAGGTAGAGTGTATCCTCGAGCAACGCGGGAGCGGCGGAGACGCTGGCGGGCAAGGGCGCGCGCGCCGCGACCCGGCCGGTTGGCCGATCGAGGAGGTAGAGCGTGTCTGCCGTCGTCGGCAGCAAGAGACTCTCCTGATAGGGGATGGGAGTCGAGGCCGCTGCGGCGAGTTTGGTCTTCCACAGCTCCTCTCCATTACGCGTGTCGAGCGCGAAAAGGTTCCCGCCCTCGGTGCCCAGATAGACAGCGTCGCCTACCAGGAGCGGCGGGAAGGGCGTCGAGCCGACCACGCGCGCCCAAAGCCGCCCGCCACTCTGCAGCTCGAGGGCCAGGGCCTTCCCCTCTCTTTGCTCCTGCGCGAGGAAGAGCCGCTCGCCGCGCCAGACCAACCCACCCGTGACCGGCCCGTCCATCCTGCGCTCCCAGAAGTGCTCGCCCGTTTCGGCGGAGAGGGCCGCGACAATGCGGTTCCCGGCGGCGAGCAGGACGGGCCCTTTCACCAAAAGCGGCGAGAGCAGGCCGCGCCCGACCTCGACGCGCCAGGCTTCCTCGACCGCGTCGGGCGCCCGCTCGCCGGCGTGGCCAGCGCGCCGCACGTCGCCGAGCACCGTGGGCCAGGCGCCCTCAGGCAGCCCGGTGGGCAGGGGCCGGAGCGGCCGGGCGCAGCCCCCGCCGAGGAGCAGAAAAGCCAGTAACCACCACAAATTGACACCTCTCCCAGCGCGGTCTACCTTGTTCGCTCCCAGCGCCCGCGGCGGCGAGCGCTGGCCCCCCTGGCCCAACTGGCACCCCTGGCCCTTTACCTGGAGGTTCCACGCCGCATGGCCGTCCCCAGCGAGGTGCGACAGCTGGACCGGCACACGGGCCAAGCCGTCGTCGTGCACGGCTGGGTGCAGACCGTGCGCACCCACGGGAAGGTGGGGTTCGTGGTCGTGCGCGACGGCACGGGCATCGTCCAGGGCGTCCTCCTCCAGAACGAGGTCGCGCCTCAGATCTGGGAGCGGTTCGGCTCCCTGACACAGGAGACGAGCGTCACGGTCACGGGCACGGTCCGTGCCGAACGCCGCGCGCCCGGCGGCTACGAGCTGGGTGTCTCGGACCTCGAGGTCGTTGGCCGGTCCGAGGACTACCCGATCCAGCCTAAGGAGCACGGCGTCGACTATCTGCTGGACCGCCGCCACCTCTGGCTGCGGTCGGGCCAGCAGCGGGCGATTCTGCGCGTGCGGGACGAGGTCGAAAAGGCGATCCACGACTTCTTCTACGAGCGCGGCTTTGTCCGCATCGACACCCCGATCTTGACGGGCGCTATTGGCGAAGGCGGTGCGGGCCTGTTCCAGGTCGACTACTTCGATCAGCCGGCCTACCTCGCGCAGACGGGGCAGCTCTACGTCGAGGCGGCAGCCGCCGCCTTCGGCAAAGTGTACTGCTTCGGCCCCACGTTCCGCGCCGAAAAATCCAAGACCCGGCGGCACCTCACGGAGTTCTGGATGTGCGAGCCCGAGGTCGCGTGGTACGACTCGGAAGACAACATGCGGCTCCAGGAGGCGTTCGTCACGTACCTGGTAGAACGCGCGCTGGAACGCTGTCGTGACGAGCTGGCAGTGCTGGAGCGGGATCGGACGCCACTCGAGCGCGTGCAGCCGCCCTTCCCGCGCCTGGACTACTCGGAGGCCGTGCGCCGGCTGCAGCAGCAGGGGAGCGAAATCCAGTGGGGGCAGGACCTGGGCGGCGGCGATGAGACCACGATTGCCGACATGTTCGACCGTCCCGTCTTCGTCTACAACTACCCCAGGGCCGCCAAGGCCTTCTACATGAAGGAGAACCCGGCGGACCCGCGCACCGTGTTGTGTGACGACCTGCTTGCGCCCGAGGGGTTTGGCGAGATCATCGGCGGCAGCCAGCGCGAGGACGACCACGACCGGTTGCTCGACTGCATCCGCGAGGGGGGGCTCCCCGAGCCGGCCTACGGCTGGTACCTCGAGCTGCGCAAGTACGGGACGTTCCCGCACTCCGGCTTCGGACTCGGCCTCGAGCGCACTGTCGCCTGGATCTGCGGGCGGCGCCACATCCGCGAGACGAGCCCGTTCCCGAGGATGCTGAACCGGTTGTACCCTTGAAGCGAGCCAGAGCTAGGGCTAGGGCTAGGCTAGGGGAGGGAAAGGGGCTAGGGCGAAGGCCCTTGCGCTCGCCCTTGCCCTTGCTTGACTTCCTGCCACAGCGATTCCAGCTCGTCGAGCGAGGCGCGGCCGAGCTCGAGGCCGCGCTCGCGGGCGAGGCGCTCGAGGGCGGCAAAGCGGTCGCTGAACTTGCGGTTGGCGCGCTGCAGTGCGTGCATGGCGTGAACGCCCGCGAGGCGGGTGAGGTTCACGACCGCGAAGAGCAGGTCGCCGAGCTCTTCTTCCAGCGCGGGCGACGGCTCGGCTTCGAGTGCGCTTCGAACCTCTTCGAGTTCCTCTACCACTTTCTCGAAGGCGCCGCGCGCGTCGGCCCAGTCGAAGCCGAGGGCACTGACCCGCTGCTGGATGTGGTGTGCGCGGGATAGGGCGTCTTTGCCTTGCGAGGGCTTCATGGCCGGCCTATAGTCAAAAGCCTTGTGGAGTTATGTCAATCGTAGCGGAAGCGCGGGCCTGGGTCGAGGTGGACCT
>JACQVE010000219.1 GCA_016209965.1 Gemmatimonadota bacterium
CCGTGGAGATGGCCGGATGCTGCGCTACCGCTTTCGTGGCCCGCGCGGAAGCATCGCCAGGCCCACGGCCGTGCCGCCCCCAACCCTGGCTGCGGCTGGCGCTACTCTGCCTGCGCCGCCCCCACCCGCAGCAGACTCCTGCGGCGACTATACCCCAGGTAGATGACCAGGCCGGCCGCGAGCCAGAAGAAAAAGCGCACCCAGGTCGGGCGTGGCAGCCCCAGCATGAGTGCGCTGCAGGAGAGAATGGCCAGCAGGGGCA
Organism: Gemmatimonadota bacterium; assembly: GCA_016209965.1. Taxonomy (NCBI): domain Bacteria; kingdom Pseudomonadati; phylum Gemmatimonadota; species Gemmatimonadota bacterium. The sequence continues at coordinate 263 of JACQVE010000219.1, forward strand.
CGAGTGGGACCCACGGCGTCCGGAAGGGACGGTGCCGCTCCGGCTCCAGACGTCGCAGCACCAGGATGCCCGCCGCCACGAGCACGAAGGCGAAGAGGGTGCCGATGTTGGTCAATTCGATCACTGCGTCGATGGGCGCAAACGCGGCGAATACGGCGACGAACACACCCGTCAGCATGGTGGTGACGTGCGGCGTACGGTACTTCCGGTGCACGGCCGCCGCCCAGCCCGGCAGCAGCCCGTCACGGGCCATGGCGTAGAAGATCCGCGGCTGCCCGAGCTGAAACACCAGCAGCACGGATGTCGTTGCCATCACGGCGCCGAAGGCAATCACTGCCGCGGCGAAGTCCAGCCCCCGATTGGACAGTGCTGTCGCCAGTGGCTCCGCCGTCCCCAACTGCTGCCAGGGGACGAGTCCGGTCAGCACTGCCGTCACCGCGATGTAGATGAGCGAGGTGATCCCCAGCGACATCAGCATCGCAAACGGCATGTCCCGCTGCGGGTTCCGGCTCTCCTCCGCGGCCGTGGACACGGCGTCGAACCCGATGTAGGCGAAGAAGATGAGAGAGCCGCCCACCCAGATGCCCTTGAAGCCGTTGGGCGCGAACGGCGTCCAGTTCTCGGGGCGGACGTAAAAGGCGCCCGCCAGCAGGAAGAAGCCCAGGATGGCCAGCTTCACCACTACCATGGCTGTGTTGAGCCAGGCGCTTTCCCGGATCCCGATCACCAGGATCCAGGTGATCAGGGCCACAATCGCGACGGCCGGAACATTGATGATGAGCGGCAGCCCGAAGAGCTGCGGCGCTCGCTCGGCCGCCTCCCACGCCTGCAGCACCGCGGCGCCCAGAGTCAGGGGATCGACCCCATCCAGTCGCGCCGCTTCCACTGCCGCCGCGCCCTTGAACGCGGTCAGGTAATCGGTGGCCAGCCACTCGGGCAGAGCCAGTCCGAACCCGCGCAGCAGCTCCTGGAAGTAGCCGGACCAGCTCACCGCGACCGCAATGTTCCCGACCGCGTACTCGAGGATCAGATCCCACCCGATGATCCAGGCCACGACCTCGCCCAGGGTGGCATAGGCGTAGGTGTAGGCGCTTCCCGCCTGCGGGATCATGGAAGCGAACTCGGCGTAGCACAGCGCCGCGAAGCCGCAGGCCAGCGCCACGAGCACGTAGGAGAGTATGAGCCCCGGACCCGCGCCCACGTGCTGCGCGCCGCCCGCGATCGCCGTGCCCGCGCCCGAGTAGATGCCGGCCCCAACGATCGCGCCGACCCCCAGCGCCGTGAGCTGCCACGGACCCAGCGCGCGCCGCAGTTCCGTGTCCAGCGGCACGCCCTCCCGCCGCAGCTCCGGCACCGGCTTGCGCGCAAAAAGATCTCGCACCACCTCGAGCCCTCGCGTTGGCGTGGATAGGGTTGCACCGGAGGTGCGCCGCTGCGGCAGGTCAGCGCCGCGAAGCTACGCGCCGGGTGGAGCAGTGTAAAGAACCACGACCCGGCGAACTCGGCGGTCCGAGGCGGAGCCTCGCCGGCCCTCACCCTATCGCTGGCCCTCGCCGCTAGCCCTACCTGGCCCTGGCCCGGCCCTGGCCCTCGTATTACCTTTCCTCCCCGCACAGCCGCCTCCCCTCCGTCCGGCCGACACGAATGACCGAGCCGCAGCGGCACTGGCTGATGGATGAGCGGGCCGTCGAGCGCGCACTGGCGCGCATGGCCCGGGAGCTCATCGAACGCAATGCGGGTAGTGCCGGCTTGACCTTCGTCGGCATCCACCGCCGTGGCGTGCAGCTTGCCGACCGCATTGCCGAGGAAGTCGCCCGGGCCGAGGGGCGCCGGCCGCCCGTCGGCTCGCTGGACATAACGCTGTATCGCGATGACCTGATGGCCATTGGGCCCCGCCCCGTGGTAGGTGAGACCAGGCTCCCGACCGGCGGAATCGACGGCCGCGCGGTGGTGATTGTGGACGACGTCTGCTACACGGGGCGCACCGCGCGCGCCGCCCTCGACGAGCTAGCCGACTTCGGCCGGCCTTCCCGCATCTACCTTTGCGTGCTGGTCGACCGCGGCGGCCGCGAGCTGCCCATCCACCCCGATATTGTCGGCCGCACGGTCGAAACCGGGCCGGACCAGCGCGTCGAGGTGATGGTCCCGGAGCTCGACGGCTGCCTGGCCGTTGCCCTCGTCCCCAACCAGCCTGAAGCCGCCTGATGCTGGCCGCGCCCGCCCTCGGCAAGGACCTCGTCGGGCTGGAGCGATTGAGCGCAGAACAGATCCGAGCGGTACTGGACACGGCCGAGCCGTTCAAGGAGATCAGTGAGCGGCGCATCAAGAAGGTGCCGGTGCTGCGCGGCAAGACCATTGTCAACCTCTTCTTTGAGCCCTCCACGCGCACCCGCATTTCCTTCGAGTTCGCCGAGAAGCGCCTGTCCGCCGACACCGTCAACATCGTCACGGTCGGCTCGAGCGTCGCCAAGGGCGAGACGCTGGTGGACACGGCCCGGAACCTGGAAGCCATGCGCATTGACATGGTCGTGATCCGCCACTCGGCGTCCGGCGCCGCCGAGTTCCTGGCCCAGCGCATCCCGTCCAACGTCGTGAATGCGGGCGACGGCCGGCACGAGCACCCCACCCAGGCGCTGCTGGACATGCTCACCATCCGCGACCACCTGGGCCGCCTGGAAAGCGTTCGCGTCTGCATCGTGGGGGACATCCTGCACTCCCGCGTGGCGCGCTCGAACATCTGGGGGCTCACCAGGCTGGGTGCGGAAGTGGCCGTCTGCGCCCCGCGCACCCTGCTCCCGGCCGGGATCGAGGAGCTCGGCGTGCGCGTCTTCCCGCGTATCGAGGCGGCCTGCGAATGGGCGGACGTGCTCAACGTGCTGCGGCTGCAGCTCGAGCGCATGCAGGGCGGGTACGTGCCCACGCTGCGCGAATACAACCGCGTCTTCGGCGTCACGCGCGAGCGCATCGAGCGGGTGCCGCGCCGGCTGCTGATCCTGCACCCCGGGCCCATGAATCGGGGCGTCGAAATCGACAGCGACGTCGCCGACGGGCCGCATTCCCTGATCCTCGATCAGGTCACCAACGGCGTGGCCGTCCGGATGGCGGTCCTCTATCTGTTGGCCGGGGGCGCGCCCGAGAAGGCGGAGGCCGCAAAGCATGGCGCCGCCGAGTAGAACCGTGCTCCTGCGGGGCGGGCGAGTGATCGACCCGTCGCAGGACCTCGACCGGCAGGCAGACGTGCTTCTGGCAGACGGCAAGGTGGCCCGCATTGCCGATAACATCACGCCGCCCGAGGGTGCCGAGGTCCGCCAGCTCCGCGGCCTCGTGGTTTGTCCCGGGCTCATTGACCTGCACGTCCACCTGCGCGAGCCCGGCGGCGAGCACAAGGAGACCATTGCCAGCGGCGCCCGTGCCGCCGCTGCCGGCGGGTTCGCGGCTGTCTGCGCCATGCCCAACACTGACCCGCCGGTGGACGACCCGGCCGCGGTCGGCTTCGTCGTCGCTGAGGGGGTGCGCGCCGGCGCCGCGCGCGTCTACCCCGTGGGCGCGATCTCCGTGGGGCAAAAAGGCGAGCACCTGACCGAGGTCGGGGAAATGGTGGATGCCGGCGCCATTGCCATATCCGATGACGGCTACCCGGTCGCCGACGCCGGGCTCATGCGGCTCGCTCTCGAGTATGCGCAGACCTTCGGTATCCCCGTCGCCAGCCATTGCGAGGACCGGAGCCTCTCCCGCGGCGGCGCCATGAACGAGGGCGCGGTCGCGACGCGGCTCGGCATCCTGGGCATCCCCGCCGCGGCGGAAGACGTCGTGATCGCCCGCGATCTGCTGCTCGCCGAGCTGACCGGCGGGCGGCTGCATATCCAGCACGTCTCGACGCGGCGCGGCGTCGAGATGATCCGCGAGGCGAAGCGCCGGGGCGTGCCCGTCACCGCCGAGGCGACGCCGCACCACTTCGCGCTGACCGAGGACGCGGTGGAAGGCTACCGCACCGAGATGAAAGTGAACCCGCCGCTGCGCGCCGCCGCGGATGTCGCGGCCGTGCGCGAGGGCCTTGCGGACGGCACGCTGGACGCCATCGCCACCGATCACGCGCCCCACCACTATGACGAGAAGGAGCAGGCCTTCGACGACGCACCATTCGGCGTGATCGGGCTCGAAACCGCCCTCGGCCTGGCCCTCACCGAGCTGGTGGGTAAGGGGATCCTGACCCTGCCCCAGCTCGTGGACCGCATGAGCTGCGCGCCCGCCCGCGCGTTCCGCCTGTCCGGCGGCACCCTGCGTGCCGGCGCGCCCGCCGATCTCACCGTCTTCGACCCCGCCGCCGAATGGACCGTCGTGCCCGAGCAGCTCCTGTCGCGCAGCCGTAACACCGCCTTCGCCGGGTGGAAGCTGCGCGGCCGCGCCCTGGTCACCATCGTGGACGGCCGCGTGATCTGGGACCAGCTCTCGGCCGGTGCCGCGGAAGAAGCGCACGCCCCGCGCTCGCCCAGGGCTCGAGCCGGCTGACTCGCGCCCCTCGCCCCCTGGCCCCCTCCCCGCGCCGCTCGCGGCGACTGCCGCCATGACGGGTGTTCTTTTTGGAAAACAAGCAATGCACCGCCTTGCTTGACTTGTCCCCACTCGCCTCACTACTTTCGCGCCCGCTTCTCGGCGAGGCCTTACGACCGGGCGCACGTGCTCCTTCAGCTTCGTAGCGGCCGACGACACCTTGTTCGATTTCTTCCGGGATGCGCATTCCTGGCGGGCCTACTTGCCTGCGATCGGAATAGCCAGCCTTCCGCCGGCGGGGCGATCCGTGCGCTTGCA
>JACQVE010000220.1 GCA_016209965.1 Gemmatimonadota bacterium
CGCGATCTCGAGCTCCTGCGGGATGTAGTAGTCCTCCGCCTCCAACGCCAACGCCTGCCGCGTCTGCTCCGCCCGGCTGAAGCGCCCGCGCAGCGGGAAGTCCTTCCGCAGCGGGTGCCCCTCCGCGTAGTTCTCGGGCATGAGAATGCGCCGCAGGTCGGGATGCCCGCGGAAATGGACGCCGAACATGTCGTAGACCTCGCGCTCGAGCCAGTCCGCAGCCCGCCAGAGCGGGACGGCCGAGTCGACCTCGAGCGCCGCCAGCGGCAGCTCCACCTTGACGCGGAGCTGGCGCCGACGCGGCATCGACCAGAGCTGGTAGACGATCTGGACGGGGCGGCCGCCGCCGTAGTCCACGGCAGTCAGGTCAGCCAGGAAATCGTAGTGCTGGGACGGCTCGTTCTTCAGCCAGCCCAGGATCTCGAGGCTCCGCTCCGGCGGAACGAAGACTACCTGCTCGTCCCCCGCCACCACCTCGTGACGCAGCACGGCCGGGCCAAACCGCGAGAGCAGGGCTGCCAGCGAGGGGTGCTCCTGCGCGCCTGGCTGGGGTGGCAGGGGTGCTCCCACATCCGCCTCACTCGGGGACGGACCCGCCTCAAGCCCCGCCAGCCCCTCCCCCAGTTCCTTCTCCTTCACGGCTGGCGATCCCTAGGCTGCGCCAGGGCACCCGTCGAAACCAGACCGCTGGCGCGGTTCTGCTGCGTCGAGTTGCCGAACGGGCCCGTTATCGCGTCGATCACCGACGCAGGCATGTTCGGCTCGCCCACCGCCGCCGCATCCTCAGCCCGCAACTGCCGGTGCAGCTCCCGCTGCAACACCGATTCGCCTTTGATCTTCTCCTGCAGCATCAGGAGCCCGTACATCAGCGCCTCGGGCCGCGGCGGACAACCGGGCACGTAGACATCCACCGGGATGATCGTGTCAATCCCCTGCACCATCGAGTAAGCGTCGAACACGCCGCCCGACGAGGCGCACGCTCCCATGGAAATGCACCACTTGGGCTGCGGCATCTGGTCCCAGATCTTGCGCAGCACCGGCGCCATCTTGTAGGCCACCCGCCCGGCGCAGATGAGCACGTCCGCCTGGCGCGGCGAAAACGCCAGCCGCTCCATGCCGAAGCGTGCCATGTCGAAGCGCGAGGCCGCCAAGGCCATCATCTCGATGGCGCAGCACGCCGTGGCGAAGGGCATGGGCCACAACGAGTTGCGCCGCGACCAGTTGACTACGAAATCCAGCTTCGTGGTCAGCCAACTGGCGCCGCCGGGCAAGACTCCCGGCAACACCGGCCGCCCCGCCGACCCCTCTACTCCCACTCCAGCGCTCCCTTCTTCCACGCGTACACCAGACCCACCGCCAGTACTCCCAGGAACACCAGCATCTCCGCAAAACCAAAGAGCCCCAGACGCCGGAACACCACCCCCCACGGGATCAGGAACACCGTCTCGATGTCGAAGACAATGAACAGGATCGCCACCATGTAAAACTTGATCGAGAAGCGCTCCCGAGTGTTCCCCAGCGGCACCATCCCCGACTCGTACGGCATCACCTTGGCCGGCGTGGGCCGGAACGGGCTGAGCAGGTGCGACAGCACCACGATCCCCACCGCGTTGGCCAGCGACACGCCGAACAGGATCAGCACCGGTACGTATGCCTCGAGCACTGCGGCCGCTCCGAGCTTGTGAATTCCTTCACGTTCTGGGCCGGGCCAAGTTATCGAGCCGCGCGGCGGGGTGTCAAGCCGAAAACGTGGCTTGCCGCAGCGCCCGGACGCCTCCTACTTTGGCGCCGCGGGCGGGCGGCTGGAAGCGGGCGAGCGGACCCCTGGGGCGAGCCTCTCATGACCATCAAGAATGATCAATGGATCCAGCGGATGGCGGAGAATCACGGGATGATCGAGCCGTTCGAGCCGGGACAGGTGCGGGACGGCGTGGTGAGCTACGGCCTGTCATCTTACGGCTATGACATCCGGGTGGCCGATGACTTCAAGGTGTTCACCAATGTGCATAGCGTGGTGGTGGACCCCAAGGCCTTCGACCCCCGTTCGTTCGTGGACATCCATGGGAACCACTGCATCATCCCTCCCAACTCGTTCGCCCTGGCACGGACGCTCGAGTATTTCCGCATTCCCAGTGACGTGCTGGTGGTGTGCGTGGGCAAATCCACTTATGCCCGATGTGGTATCATTGTAAACGTGACGCCGCTGGAGCCCGAGTGGTGCGGCCATCTTACGCTGGAGATCTCGAATACCACGCCGCTACCGGCCAAGATCTATGCGCGCGAGGGGATCGCCCAGCTCCTGTTCTTCCAGGGGGATGAAGTTCCGGCGCTGACGTACGCGCAGCGGCAGGGGAAGTATCAGGACCAGCGGGGGGTGACGCTGCCGCGGCTATGAGAGCAAGGCCATGGTTTCTTTCACGGCCTGGGCGGAGCGGTTCAGCTCGATGCGCTCCTTACTGGTGAGCTCGACCTCGAGCACCTGCTCGAGACCGCCGCGCCCGAGCTTACAGGGGACGCCCAGGAAGAGGCCTTCCAGGCCGTACTCCCCCTCGAGCCAGGCCGAGCAGGGCAGGATGCGCCGCTGGTCGCGAACCATGGCCTCGACCATCTGGACGGTGGCGGCGGCGGGCGCGTAGTAGGCGCTGCCCGTCTTGAGCAGCCCCACGATCTCGGCCCCCCCCTGGCGCGTCCGCTCGACCAGCGCCTCGATGCGCTGCCGATCCAGCAGTTGACTCAGCGGGATGCCGCTGACCGTGGTGTAGGAGGCGAGGGGGACCATGGTGTCGCCGTGGCTGCCCAGGACCAGCGCCTGGATGTCCTGCACACTGACGTCCAGCTCCGTGGCAAGGAAGGCGCGGTAGCGTGCCGTGTCCAGCACGCCCGCCATGCCGATCACCCGTTCGCGCGGAAAGCCCGTGGTCTGCTTGCACACGTAGGCCATCACGTCCAGCGGGTTGGATACCACGATGACAATGGCATCCGGCGAGCTGTCGCGGATGTGGGTCGAGACCTCGCGCACGATGCGCGCGTTCGTGTTAAGCAGATCCTCCCGGCTCATCCCGGGCTTGCGGGCGATGCCCGCCGTGACCACGACCAGGTTCGAGCCCGCCGCCTCCTCGTAGCCGTTGCTGCCCGCGAGCTGCGTTTCGAACCCCTCGATGGGCGCGGATTCCCACTGGTCCAGTGCCTTGCCCTGGGGCACACCCTCGATGACGTCTACCAGCACCAGCCGACGGGCGAGGCTGCGGCGCGCCAGCCCCTGGGCTGTGGTGGCGCCTACGTTGCCCGCCCCCACGACCGTGATCTTGTCGACCATGATGCGATTCCCCTGACTTGCGCGGCTGTCTTCAACCGCGCGGCAAAGTAGGAGCGGCCGGCAGAGGTGTCAACGCGCGGAGTGGCCGCTACGGCGCTCTCTGCTTCTCTGCGCTGGAGCGGGCGGGTATGCTCTGCAGATACAGCCAGAGTGCGGATATTTCTGCGGGCGTGAGGAGACGTGTGTAGCGCCAGGGCATGGCCGCTAGGATGTCCGAGCCGTCGCGCCGCTTCCCCTCGGTCAACAGGCTTCATCCACCGACTTGCGAGAGCGCCAGCAGCCCGCCCGACCCCGCGGCGCTGCCCTGAATCAGCCAGTGGCGCTCCGGCTTCACACGCAGGGTATAGGCGACAAGCGGCTCGAGTGGCTCGCCGGCCCGCAGCGGACCCCGCAGGTCGGTCTGGATCTCACCGAACAGACACGGCCGCAACTGCCCGTCCGCCGTGAGACGCATGCGGTTGCAGCGGTCGCAGTAGTTGTGACTCATGGGGGTGATCACGCCCACTGTACCCGCTGCACCGGGAAAGTGGAAGTAGGTGGCCGGCCCGTTCCCCTGCGGCCCCGCGATCGGCTCGAGCGCGCCGACCCGCTCCAGCCGGGCCAGCATCTCGAAGGCGGAAATGAACTCGCGCGCCGAGACCCCCAGGTTCTCACCCACGGGCATGAGCTCGATGAAGCGCACGTGCCAGGCGCGCTCCAGCGTAACCCGAGCGAATTCCTCGAGCTCGTCGTCATTGCGGCCACGCATCACCACGGTGTTGATCTTGATCGGCTCGAACCCCACGCGCTCCGCCGCCTCGAGCCCCTCGACAATGCGGGCGTAGGCCCCCGGGCGGCGGGCAATTCCGTCCACGCGCTCCGCACGCAACGAGTCCAGCGAGATGTTGACGCGGTTCACGCCCGCGTCCCTCAACTCATCCGCCAGAGGAGCCAGGAGCACCGCATTGGTGGAGAGGGCGATATCCTCGATACCGGGAACGGCCGCCAGCATCCGGACCAGCGCGGGCAGCTCCCGCCGGACCAGCGGCTCGCCGCCGGTGATGCGGACGCGCCGCAGCCCCATGCCGGCCATGACCCGCACGACCTGGGAAATCTCCTCGTAGCTCAGGATCTCGTCGCGCCGGAGCCAGGGCAGGCCTTCCTCGGGCATGCAGTAGACGCAGCGCAGGTTGCACTTGTCCGTCACCGAGATGCGCAGATACTCGATGCGCCGGCCGAAGCCGTCCCGCATCTCACTCATGGGCCGGCTCTGTCACCGGGGGACCGCGCCCCTCGAGCCAATCCGTCTGCCCGTCCGCGTACCGCTCCGACTTCCAGACGGGAAGGCGACGCTTGATCTCCTCGATGATGAAGCGGCAGGCGTCGAAGGCCTGGGCGCGATGCGGGCTGGAAACCGCGATGGCCACGCTCACCTCGCCCACGGCCAGCTCGCCCATGCGATGCGCCACTGCGATGCGGCGTGTGCCCAGCCGCTGCGAAGCCTCCGCCGCGATCTCGCGCAGCACCCGCTCCGCCATCTCCAGGTACGCGTCGTAGAACAACCCGCTGACCGGCCGGCCGTCGTTATGGTCCCGTACGGTGCCCAGGAAGAGCAGCACAGCGCCGTCGCTGGGGCCGCCGACGCGGGCCAGCAGCGCGGCGGGGTCCAGCGGCTGGCGGGTCACACGGGTATCCATCACTCACCCGCCGGCGACGGGCGGAAGCAGCGCCAGCTCGTCACCCTCCTCGAGCCGCGCATCCAGGCGAGCATACTCTTGATTCACGGCGACGACCGGCACGGCGGGGAGGCCGGCGAGACCCGCGGCCCGGGTTCGAGCTGCAGCCACCGCCGCAGCCGCGGTGGCACCCTCCGGCAGCTCGAGCTCGAGCTCGCCGGTGCCAGCCAGGTCGCGGTAGAGGGCGAAGAGGAGAAGACGCACGCGCATAGGTTGCCTGCAAGGTAGGCGACCCCCGGCCGGGCGGCAAGATTTGGCTGCAGGATTTTGGCGACCGGCGCCTGACGCCCCCCTAGCGGACAGAGCGCAGGCGGACGAGGCGCCGGAGCAAGCGCCCGCCCGCGCCTTCCAGTTTCTGCCGGTACACCGTCTCCGCCGCCTTGCGCACGCCTTCGGGGAGCGTGGGATAGGGGTGCACTGCCCCGGCGAGCTGGCCCAGCCGGAGTCTGGCGCGCAGCGCTACGATCGGACTGGCGATCAGGCTGCCAGCATCGGGGGCGATCATCTGCGCGCCCAGCAGCCGCCCGCGGCGATCCGCCACCAGCTTGACGATCCCCTGAGCCTGTCCGTCGATGATCGCTCGGTCGAGGTCCTCGAAGCCGTAGCGGAAGACCTGCACGTTGCCGTAACGGCGGCCTGCCTCCGCCTCGGACAGTCCGACGCCGGCGACCTCGGGGTCGGTGAAAATGACCCAGGGCACGGCGGAGTAGTCCGCGCGGCGACGCACCAGCGGCACCAGCGCGTTGGCCACTACGAGGCGCGCCTGGTAATCCGCCATATGGGTGAACAGGTGCTTCCCGGTCACGTCGCCCGCCGCAAAGACTGCGGGCTGGCTCGTGCGCAGCGTGTCATCGACGACGACCCCGCCCGGTGCGACGGCCACGCCGGCCTCGGCCAGCTCCATGCCCTCCACATTAGGCCGGCGGCCGGTGGCGACGAAGATCTCTTCGCCGGCCAGCCATTCCTGGCCGGCACGCAGCCGCTTCCGCCCGTCCGCCGCCCGCTCGGCGGCGCTCACGGCCACGCCGGTGAGGACCCGGATGCCTTCCAGCTCCAGCACCCGGCGCAGTGCCTCGGCAATCTCCGGATCCGCGGCCTGGGGCAGGAGCTGTGGCTCCCGCTCCATGACCGTGACGCTCACGCCGAAGCGGGCGTACAACTGTGCGAACTCGAGGCCAATCGCTCCGCCGCCCAGAATCAGGATGCTGGCGGGCAGGTGGTCGCGTTCCAGCGCCTCCACGTGCGTCAGGTAGCCGGTATCCTCGAGTCCGGGGATCGGCGGCGCGGCGGCCCGCGAGCCCGTGGCAATGACAATGCGCCGCGCCTCGATCTGTCGCGACGCCGAAGAGACGCGGCCTCTGGCTTCGAGGCGAGCCGGCTCGAGCGCGACGTCCACACCCAGGCCGCGGAACCGTTCCGGCGAATCGTGCGGCTCGATGGCCGCGCGCACGCGCCGCATGCGCTCCATGACCTGGGCAAAGTCGGCTGCCGCCGCCAGCGGCGGCAGCCCCAGCAGCTCACCGTGGCGGGCCAGGTGGTAAACCTTGGCGCTGCGGATGAGGGACTTGGTGGGCACACAGCCGGTCCACAGGCAGTCGCCGCCCAGCCGGTCACGCTCGAAGAGAATGACTCGGGCGCCGAGCAGTGCGCCGCCGGCGGCTGTCACCAGCCCAGCGGTGCCGCCGCCCAGCACAGCCAGGTCGTAGCGTTCCATAGCCCATCGCCTGTAGTCAGGTACACGAAAAACCCCGCGTCGCCGCGGGGTCAATATCGGAGTCAGGCCGGTACCCCGTCAGGGTTCGGTGGCCCCCCGGGATTCACGGATGCCGTCCCCTCGACCCCTGCTTCCCCGCGCCGCGCCGCCTCAACTCGAGCACACGCTCGTGGAAACGGGCCCGCAGCACTGTGAACTCACCCCGCTGCCGCGGAGTCAGCAGCCGCGCCAGCCCCTGCTGCTCCTCGCCCCATACCTCGAGCTCGCCCGCGCGCACGGCGGCCAACTCATCCAGCAGCCGCACGAACCCGGCGTCCGCCGTAGCGGAATCCTCGAGCGCCTGCCCCAGCTCACGGCGCAGCCGGGCGGCCTCGCGGGCCAGCTCACCCCGCCGCCGGGCGCTCGCGCCGAGCACCGCGCCCAGTTGCTGCCGGCCTGCTTCGTCCAGCTCGAGCCGCCCCGCCACATGTTCGACGAAACGCTCGAGCAACTGCGCCTCGAGCGCGGCACGGCGGGAGTCCGCCCGCTGCGGCGACTGTCCCACCAGAATGCCGGGCAGCGCCAGAGCACAAAGCAGGAAGATCGGCAGCACGCCAGTGCCAGGCCGCACGCGACTCACGAATCGAACTCCGCCAGGAGTAGTTCCAGTTCCGGTTCCGAAAAATGTTCCGGCACGACCCCGCCGGCCAGCCATCCGTTCGCCCCCGGCCAGCCAGGCACGGTCTGCTCGAAGAGATCCGATGGCGCACCGGCGGACGCCCGCGACAGGGTCTCGCCTCCGCCGAGCACGGCGCGGAGCAAGACGGTGCCCCCCAGCAGGGCCGCCGCCAGACTGGCGGCCAGCAGCGCGGGGCGCCGAATGAGGCGGCGGCGCGGCGCCGAACCCAGCAGTGCTCGCAGCACCAGCGGCTGCAGCCCCGGTGGCGGCGCCACCGCCCAGCGGCGCAGCGTTGCGATCAGCTCCGCCTCGGCGCGGCAAAGCTCGCACCCCGACAGGTGGGCGTCCAGCTCCTGGAGCTCCGGCGTGCTCAGTCGGCCCGCCGCGCGGGCCGGCAGCAGGTCCTGCATGCGGGCGCAATCCCCGGGCTTCATCCCAGCCACTCCCTCAGCCGTTTGATTCCCAGATGATAGTTCACGCGAGCGGCGCCCTCCGAGCAGTCGATGACCGTCCCGATCTCCCGATAGCTCAGGTCCTGATAAATGCGCAAGGTCACGGCCAGCCGCTGTTTCGGCGGCAGCCGCTCGAGCGCCAGGCGCACGCGCTCCGCCTCCGCACGCAGCAGCGCAGCCCTCCCCACGTCGTCGCCCCCCGGCACTCCGGCCGCCGCATCCAGAAACACCTCGCGGCGCTGGCGGCGCCGGCGGGCCAGGGAGCGAGCGGTATTGACGGTGATCCGCAGCAGCCAGGTCCGGAAGCTGGATTCCCCGCGGAACCCGTCCAGCGCCCGCAAGGCGTTCACCAGTGCGGTCTGAGCGGCATCCTCCGCCAGCTCCCTTTCGCCCAGAACGCGCAGCGCGACGTCGTAAACGTCGCCCAGGTAGCGGGCCACCAGCCGCTCGAGCGCCTGGCCATCGCCCCCTCGCGCCCGCTGGATCTCTGCAACTTCATCTTCCCCCGCTCCCGCCGCCGAGCTCGGGAGGACGCGGGGACCTGCACGCTCACTCACGGGATATCGCCTGAAGGACAGACGCGCCTAACGGCCAGAACGTTAAACGACGGAGCGCCCCACCCGGCTCGCCGGATAGGGCGCCCGCAGCAGAGAGCCCGCCCCCGAGGAACTCAGCCCACCTCGACCGAGACCTGCACGCGCAGATCCTTGGATGGCTTGAAGATCGGCACCGCCCGGGCCGGCACCTCGACCGCATCACCCGTCCGCGGATTGCGCGCCATCCGGGAACGCCGCCTCCGCACCTTGAACGTGCCGAAGCCACGGATCTCGATGTTGTTGTGCTCCGCAAGGGCGTCTTTGATGGCGGTCAGCAGGCCGTCCACGATCAGGGCACAGTCCTTCTTGGTGATACCCGGGCCAATCGAGCTGGCTACCTGCTCGACGAGGTCGGCTTTCGTCATGATTCCTCCCACTAGCGCACGAGAGTGAGTTTGGGCGGGAGCGCGCTCTCCGCCCTGGCTATCCAGGGTACGGGCGAGAAAAAAGAAGCCGGCGAGGCATCGACCGCTGGAATCGGCTATGTTCATACAAGACGGGCGCGTAGCTTAATGTGAGCCCTGCACTTGAGTCAAGACTCCCGCCCTCGCGCCGCGCTCATCGCTCTGACGAAGCGGTCGAAGAGGTAGCGCGAGTCGTGCGGCCCGGGCGCCGCTTCCGGGTGATACTGCACGCTGAAAACAGGGAGCTCGCGGTGCGCCAGCCCCTCGATGGTGCCATCGTTCAAGTTGAGATGTGTGACCACCAGGGCGGGGGCGCCTTCTACATCGTGGTGGCCCGCGCCGCGGCGCACGGCAAAGCCATGGTTTTGCGAGGTGATTTCCACGGCTCCGTCATCCAGCCGCCGAACCGGATGGTTCCCCGCGCGGTGTCCATACAGCAGCTTGTACGTGCTGCCGCCGAACGCGCGCGCCACGAGCTGGTGGCCGAGACAGATGCCGAAGACCGGGGTCCGCTGCTCCGCGCAGCGCCGGATCGCCTCGAGTGCGTGACCCACGGCATCCGGGTCGCCGGGCCCGTTGGAAAGGAACAGACCGTCGGGTTTCTCGTCCGCCACGGCACCGGCCGTGGTGTGGGCGGGCAAGGTGGTGACCCGGCAGCCCCGCTCGGCGAGCAGCCGCAGCGAGTTCCGCTTGATCCCCAGATCATAGGCCAGGAC
>JACQVE010000221.1 GCA_016209965.1 Gemmatimonadota bacterium
AGCGATGGTCCACACGTGCCCGGACGGATCCATGATCCACGCGGTACGGTCGCCCCAGAACTGGTCCTGTGCTGGAATCAGGAGCTGCGCCCCGCCAGCAATCGCCCGCTCCACTGTTTGATCCACGTCCTCGACATAGACATACATCACCACAGGCGAGCTTCCGTCTGGTTTGGGCGCACGGCTCGACAGGGTCGGCCACTCGCCTTCGATCATGATCATCGCCGGACCAATCGTCATCAATGCATGCGCCACCGTCCCGTCAGGACCCAGCCTTCGGACGCGTTCGACCGCAGCGAATGTGCTGGCGCAGAAGTCAATCGCAGCGGCCGGGTCCCGGCACACCAATCTGGGGATGACGACTGACGCACCATCGGGAATGCCTTTCACCTTGCTTGCCACGTTCCCCTCCGAATCTCGTCGAATCCGGATTTCGCCTGTTCAGCGGTCTTAACTCCAAGCATCATGTACCGTCCAGCGGGCCTGCCCGCCAGGGATCGTTTGCCGCTCCCCGCGGTACGAGGTAACTTGGTAGCCGCCGCGGCATAGGGGTGCGTGTCGCGGCCGCGGATCCTTCGCCGAAGGAGGGTGATGTGGCGCGCAACAAGAAGAAGGGGGGGAGGGGTGTGGCCGGCATTCCGCGGCCCATTCTGGTGCTGCTCGCGGTGCTCGCCGTTGTGGCGCTGTACCGGGTGATCGGGCCCGGAACCGCGCACGCGCAGCAGCACCCGCAGCCGCGGCAGGGCATCAGTGCCGAGCGTATCGTGCCCGCGGAGCGCTACGCCGCGCAGCCGGAAGTCGAGCGCGTCTACCGACTGGCCCGCCGGGCGCCGCAGGTGCTGGACGGGATTTACTGCTACTGCCACTGCTCGAAGCACTCGGGGCACTACTCGCTGCTGACCTGCTACGAGTCCGACCACGGGGCGGGGTGCGAGATCTGCCTGGGCGAGGCGGCGCTCGCCGTCCAGCTCCACGAGCAGGGCAAAACCCTGGATCAGATCCGGGCGCAGATCGACGCGACATACGGGTCGTAGGCCAGGGCGTACCGAGGACTGTAACGGGTACGGGTACGCCCCCCGCTGGGCCGCCTGGGCCGCTGGGCCGCCCCCGCGCTTGACACCCCACTCTTACCCCCGATACCTTGCGCGCCGGTTCCGCGGCAGGCTAGGAATTGCAGCGCTTTCCGCGCAGCATAGCAGCAGGAGAAGGGGGTGATGGCGACGCAGTCCGTGGCGATCCCGCCGCCCGGGTTGGGCAGGACACTCCGGCGTGACCGGTGGTGGGCCCAGCCGCTGGCGGTGGCGGTGGGGCTGGCAGGGCTGGGGGCGTACGCGACCTGGGCGATCTTCCAGGGCAAGAACTTCTTCGTCGATCCCTACCTCTCCCCGTTCTACTCTCCCTGTCTCACCGCTGACTGCCCGCTCGAAGTCGGCATCGTGGGCATCGAGTGGTGGAAGTTCTCGCCGGCCATCCTGATGATGGTGTTCATCCTGGGCTTCCGCGCCACCTGCTACTACTACCGGAAGGCTTACTACCGCTCCTACTTCATTGACCCACCGGCGTGCGCGGTGGGCGAGCACCGGGGGCACCGCTACAGGGGCGAGACGGCCTTCCCCTTCATCCTGCAGAACCTGCACCGCTACTTCCTGTATCTCTCGATCCCCATCCTGCTCTTCCTCTGGTACGACTCGATCCAGGCGTTCCTGTTCAGCAACGAGGCAACGGGAGAGAAGGAGTTCGGGATGGGCGTGGGCACCCTGGTGCTGCTGGTGAACGTGGCGCTGCTCACCGGCTATCTGCTGGGGTGCCATTCGCTGCGACACCTGGCGGGCGGCAAGATCGACTGCTTCTCGTGTGCGCGCTACGGGCGCGCGCGTTTCCATATATGGCGCGGAATGAGCTTCTTCAACGCGGACCACATGTTCTGGGCGTGGACCAGCCTGGTGACCGTGTGCCTGGCGGACCTTTACGTGCGGCTGGTGGCGACGGGGGTGATTGCGGACCTGCGGATTCTGTAGCGTTGGGCTCCTGTCAACGTAGGTAGCCGTACCCTTTACCGCTACGCGTACGGCGAACCCTCGCGCCAGGGATTACCTGCGGCGGGCAAGCGCCAGTGCTGATCCAGGGGGATTGCCGGGGGAAGAAGCTGGTCGCCCGCGGTGAATAGAAGGCGAAACAGCGGGGTGGCCGCTTCCGGGGTTGGTCAGGTGCGCGGGTAAGCGTTCAGCTTCGGGCACGGGCACGGGCACGGGTACGAAGGGAATGAGAGGAAGGCGGGGTCACGCGTGGAGTGAGGTTGGCGAACTAGCGGGATGCAGATAAGCGAGCGGTACGACCACGACGTGCTCGTCATCGGGGCGGGCGGCGCGGGGCTGCGCGCGGCCATCGAGGCGCGGGCGCAGGGCGCCTCGGTGGGTCTGGTCTGCAAGTCGCTGCTGGGCAAGGCGCACACGGTCATGGCCGAGGGTGGCATTGCCGCTGCACTGGCCACCGTGGACGCGGCCGATTCCTGGGAAGTTCACTTCCGCGACACCATGCGGGGCGGCAAGGGCATGAACGAGTGGCGCATGGCGCAGATCCATGCGCAGGAGTCGCCCGCGCGGGTGCGGGAGCTGGAAGCCTGGGGTGCGCTCTTCGACCGCACGGCCGATGGCCGGATCCTGCAGCGCCCGTTTGGCGGGCACAGCTACGCGCGGCTGGTGCACGTGGGGGACCGCACCGGCCTCGAGATGATCCGCACCCTGCAGGACAAGGCCGTGCACTCCGGCGTCAAAGTGTACATGGAGTGCACCGTGATCCGGCTGTTCCGTGATGGCGAGCGCGTTGCCGGCGCGCTGGCGTACTGGCGCGAGAATGGCCGGTTCCTGCTGCTCCGCGCGAAGGCGGTGGTGCTGGCCACGGGCGGCGGCGGCCGGGCGTGGAAAATCAGCAGTAACTCCTGGGAGTACACGGGCGACGGCCACGCCCTGGCGTACGCCGCCGGCGCCGACCTGATCGGCGTGGAGTTCGTGCAGTTCCACCCCACGGGGATGGTGTGGCCGCCCAGTGTGCGGGGCACGCTGGTGACGGAGGCGGTGCGCGGCGAGGGCGGCGTGCTGCTGAACAGCCGCGGGGAGCGCTTCATGTTCCGCTACATCCCGGAAATGTTCCGGAAGGACTACGCCGATGGCGAGGACGAGGCCAACCGCTGGATCGCGGGTGACCGGCAGCGCAACCGCCGGCCGCCCGAGCTGCTGACGCGCGACGTCGTCGCCCGCGCCATCGTGAAGGAGGTCGAAGAGGGCCGGGGCACGCCGCACGGCGGCGTCTTCCTGGACATTGCCAGCCGGCGCAGCGCGGAGGACATCAAGCGGAAGCTGCCCAGCATGTACCACCAGTTCAAGGAGTTGGCCAACGTCGACATCACCGAAACGCCCATGGAGGTAGGGCCGACCACGCACTACATGATGGGCGGCATCAAGGTGGACCCGGAGACGCAGGAGTCCACGGTGCCCGGGCTGTTCGCGGCAGGCGAGGTGGCCGCGGGGCTGCACGGCGCGAACCGGCTGGGCGGCAACTCACTGAGCGACCTGCTCGTGTTCGGGCAGCGCGCGGGTCTGAGCGCTGCCGAGTTTGCCCGGCGCCATGCGGATCTGCCGCGCGTTGCAGAGTCCGAGGTCCAGGAGGCGATCCAGCAAGCAGTGGCGCCGTTCGAGCGCGAGAAGGGGGAGAACCCTTTCGTGCTGATGGAAGAGCTGCAGGAGCTGATGCAGCAGAAGGTGGGGATCCTGCGCACGCGCGCCGGCCTGGAATCGGCGCTCGAGGCGATCGGGGCGCTGCGGCAGCGGCTCGACCGCGCCCGCGTGACCGGCAACCGCGACTACAACCCTGGGTGGCACACCTGGATCGACCTGCACTCGATGCTGACGTTCTCCGAGGCGGTGGTGCGCGGGGCGCTCGAGCGGAGGGAGAGCCGGGGCGGGCACGCGCGCGAAGACTTCCAGGCAAGCGACACCGAGCTGGGGCGCGCCCACATCGTGATCCGGCGGCTCGGCTCCCAGATGACGACGTCGCGGGAACCGGTGGCGCGGCCACCCGCCGAGCTGCAGCGGCTGATCGAGCAGGGGGTGTCAGGTGCCTGAGCGCGTGTTCCGCGTGTTTCGCGGCACGGCGGAAGCCGGTCAGCTTCAGGAGTACCGGGTGGCGGTGTCCGAGGGCATGGTGGTGCTGGATGCGCTGCACCGCATCCAGGCGGAGCAGGCGCCCGACCTGGCCGTGCGCTGGAACTGCAAGGCGGGGAAGTGCGGCTCCTGCAGTGCGGAGGTGAACGGCCGCCCGCGCCTGACCTGCATGACGCGCATCGACCGCTACGCGCCGGACCAGCCCATCACGGTCACGCCCATGAAGGCGTTTCCGCTGGTGCGCGACCTGGTGACCGATGTCTCCTGGAACTTCCGGGTGAACGAGCGCATCCCGGCGTTCAAGCCGCGGGCGCCGGATTTTCCGGACGGCTCCTGGCGCATGTACCAGTACGAGGTCGAGCGGGCGCAGGAGTTCAAGAAGTGCATTGAATGCTTCCTGTGCCAGGACGTGTGCCACGTGCTGCGCGACCACGGGCAGCACGAGAGCTTCATTGGTCCGGCGTTCCTCACCCGCGCCGCGGCCTTCGAGACGCACCCCCTGGATGTGGAGGATCGCACCCGCTACCTGCGGCAGGAGGGCGGCATCGGCTTCTGCAACATTACCAAGTGCTGCACCGAGGTGTGCCCCGAGAGCATCCGCATCACGGACAACGCCATCATCCCG
>JACQVE010000222.1 GCA_016209965.1 Gemmatimonadota bacterium
CAGCCCCTCCACGACCTCGGGGAACAGCCTGGCATCCGAGAGCAGCGGCGTAATGTCCTTGAACATGATTCCCGGCTGCGGGAAATCCGGGATGTCACGGATGCGCGAGCGAATGCGTTCGATCAGCCCGGGGTTGTCCAGCGTTCCCATGACTCACTGCACTCGACGGTGCACGTTTTCCGGGCAAAAAGTGAACGGCCGGGAGTAGGACGGGCCATAATACCCGCCACACCCCGGCCCGGAAAGAAGCTGGCTGCTGACCCTGCTATTGCGGGACGGCCGCCGATCCGCCCACCGGGAAGTACATGTGCGCGCCCAGGATCAACCTCACGTTGCTGACTCCGCCGCCTAGCTCGGTGGCGGCGGACGGCCGGGTGGTGCCGAAGTTGGCGAAGTCGTTGGGGCCCAGCGGCACGTCCACCATGTGGTTCATGGCCTCGAAGCGCAGCACGATCGAGCTCCAGACGAGCATGTCCGCACCCATGCCTACGACCAGCGCGCGCTGCGAGCGTTCGCTGCCGGGGCGGAAGAACGTCTTCGTTCCGCTGCTCGCTTCGAAGCTGTAGCGGTAGGTGCCCACCCCCACTGTGATGAACGGGGCAAAACCCACGGAGCGCGGCGTCCAGGGCCATACGCTGAGGCCGGCATCCAATGCGCTGATGCGGGCTGCGCCAAAGCCGGTCTCGAAGCGGGAACCGTCCATGTCGCCGGGTTGCTCCCGGAACGTGGTCGGCTCGAGGCGCCCGCTCCCCCGGGCCACGTGGAGCCGGAGCGCCAGGTAGCGCGTGGGATACCACTCGGCGTGCAGGCTGGCCGCCGCCACCTCGGAGATGTCGACTGTCTGCGTGACTTGCTGCTGGCCTTCCCCCTCCGTCTCCGACACGAAGATGTGGTCAACTAGTCGGGAACCGAGGATGACGCCGCCGCCGAATCCCAGGCCGACTCGCGGCCTTTGCGCCGCAGCAGGCGCGGCCGCGAAGAAAGCCGCCACAAACAGGACCGCCACACCACCCCGCATATGCCCCCGCTCCTTCCCTCACACCTGTGGCCCGGGCCGGGCCGCCCTCGAGACGACCGGCCCGGCTCCACCCGCCGGGAAGGGGTGCAAGTTGTGCGCCGAGAAGCTGACGGCGCCCGGAGAGCTCAGTCCGGTGGGGCATCGCTGCCTGCGGCCATGCGGCGGAGCGGGATCGTCAGGCCAACATAGGCGTTGCGGCCGGGAGCAGGCTCGAAGAAGCGATTACCCGAGGCATTCGGCACCAGGGAACCGCTGTAGCGGGCATCGAACACGTTGTTCAGTCCCAAAAAGGGCGAGATGCCGATCCGGCGCCGTTGACCCTCGAAGCCCAGCCGCAAGTCCACGACCCCATAGGCATCGTTGAGGAAATCACGGAGCGGCTTGCTGCTCCCTGGCGGCGGACCGTTGAAGTCATTGGCGAAGGTGTCATCTACCCAGCGGAAATTGAGCTCGCCGTAGACCCCCGCCGGGTGCTGGTATTCCACTCCGGCAAAGAGCCGACGGCGCGGCAAGCCCGGCACCTTCCGGCCCCGTAGCTGCACCGTATCGCCGGCCGATGTTTCCTTCAGAAAATCGCGGAACTCGAGGTCCAGGAAAGTGAAGGCGAGCGTGGTGCTGATCCTGGGCAACGGCTGCCAGCCGATGCCCAGTTCGACCCCTGCCTGGCGGGTTCGGCCGGCGTTCCGGTGGAAGACTTCGTCCGTCGAGAGCTGGAAGGGGATCAGCGCATCCCGGACCGAGCCCAGATACGCGGCAGCCTCGTAGGATAGGCGGGCGGCGGGCCAGACCCCCTTCATGCCCAATTCGGCGATGCGGATCCGCTCCGGCTCGAGCCCGGGGTTGAAGCCGCCGGCGCCGTCGGGACGATTCCCCAGCTCACTCGTGGTCGGCGTCTGGAACGCGGTCGCCCAGTTCCCGTAGATGGTCAGGTACGGCACTGGCCGGAAGGCGATGCCGAATAGTGGGCTGACCTGGTCCATGCTCCGCGTGCCCGAATCGTCCGGATCCCGGGCGTTACACTGCTCTGCCCGGGAGCCCGGCTGCAGCCGGTCCTGGACGCGGAAGTGATAGGAGTCGTAGCGGCCGCCGAGGGTGAGGGCCCACCCGCTGCCCAGCTCGACGCCCACCTCGGCGAACGGGCCGACGCCAATCACCCGCTCGCGCTGCTCCAGCCCACGGCAGCCGAAGCGAATCGCCGCCGGAATCTCGGACGGCTCGATCCGGCCGATCAGCGTATCTGGCAGCCCCCGATTCTCGTGTTCGATGCGCGTGTCAGACTGGAGTTCGAGGTCTGCGCCGACCAGCCAGCGCACGCGCGCGCCAGCCAGCCGGCCCCGGTACGCGGCGCGCAGGCCGCCCGCCTCGCGTTCCAGATCAATGATGCGGCCGGGGATCGGGTTGAGCACGGATCGCCACAGGCCGTACGCGGTGGCGTCCAGGCTCGGATCGTCCAGCGCACCCCGCTGCAGACCGATGCCGAACTGCCCATGGCGCCCGCGCTCTCCAGCGCCCTGCGCCTGGACGAACGCCCGCGAGGTGCGCGGCGCCGTGTCGGCCGTCGCCCGGTCCAGCGAGCTGGGGTTCATGGCGAACGGCGAGTCGAAGAAGTTGAAGGTGGTGGTGAGGCGGGCATCGCGGAACAAGCTCGCGCGCCCAATCAGGTTCAGCGCCACCATCTCGGCGGCTGCGTGCTCGCGAAATCCTTCCACCGATGTCCGGCTCAGGTTGACCACGTAGCCCAACGGGCCGGCATGCCCGAGCGCCTTTGCCTGCAGCTTTCGCAGCCCGTAGCTCCCCGCTATCAGTTTCGGCTCGAGCTTTGACTCATAGGGCGGCGCGTCCTCGCTTTCCAGCGTGATCACGCCGCCGGCGGCGTTCCCATACAGCGAGGAGCTCGGCCCTCGCAGCACTTCGAGCCGCCCGGCCGCGCCCAGATCCAGGTTCGAGAGCTGAGATTGCCCGTCCGGCATGGTCGCGGGTACGCCGTCCACAATCAGCCGGACCCCTCGCACGCCGAACTGAGCCCGGGCTCCAGTGCCGCGAATCGAAATTCGATCGCCCAGCGAGAAGTTGTACCGGTTGTCCACGCCCACACCGGGCACGGCCCGCAGCACCTCGTCCAGGGAAAGCGTGGCCTCGCCCCGCTGGATCGCGGCCTGGCCCAACACCTGGAGCGCCCGCGGCGCCCGCTCGGCCGACCGCTCGCCTCGCGTCACGCCCACCAGCAACGGCTCCAGCCGGTAGGCCGGCCGGGGCGGCGCGGCGGCAGTATCCTGGGCGCGGCCGGCCGCCGCGGCGTGCAAGAGCGCCGGCGCAGCCGTGCTCTGCGCGCAGAGGAGCGCGAGAGCCCAGACCCACCTCATAACACCAGCTCGACCAGGAGAAAACCGCCCAAGAGCAAAGCCAGAAACAGCCATACCAGCCGCTCGAAGTACCGGTCAATGAATCCTCGGATGCCCGGGCCGAAGGCAAAGATCAAGCCGGCCACCAGGAAGAACCGCGCCCCCCGGCCGGCGATGCTGGCGAGCAGGAAGGCGGGTAGCGAGATGTGGAAGACACCGGCGGAGAGCGTGAAGACCTTGTAGGGGATCGGCGTGAAGCCGGCAATGAATACGGCCCAGAAATCCCATTGATCGTAAAGCGAGCGCACGCCCTCGAATGCGCCGGGTGTGACGCTCGGGACATAACGGAAAAAGAATTCGCCGACCAGAGCCCAAAGACCCCAGCCGATGCCGTACCCTGCCACGCCGCCCAGGACTGATGCACCGGTGCACAGTCCCGCGAAGAGCAGCGCTCGACGCGGCGCACCCAGCGCCAGCGCGATCAGCAGCGGGTCCGGCGGGATGGGAAAGAAGGAGGACTCGGCGAAGGCAAGGACGCCGAGGGCGACTCCGCCATAAGGCGTTTCCGCCCAGGAAAGCACCCAATCATAGAGCCGGCGCAAAAAACCCTGCCTTCGCACCCCCGCCCTTCCGGCGCGGCTCCCGCTATCTTGCGCCCCCTGCGCCCCCTGTGCCCCAACTCGCCTCATGCCGGCCAGCCGAATCGACCGACGAGCGGGACGAACGCGCAATCGGTGATCTGCTCGGCTTCCATGCCCTCTGCCGTGCGGCGCAACAAGGTCAGCCGCTGGGCGCTCCGATCCCCCAGCGGGAGCAGCAGCCTGCCATCGGGCGTGAGCTGCTCGATGAGCGCCGTGGGGGCGGATGGCGCGCCCGCCGTAACGAGGATGGCGTCGTAGGGGGCGTAGCGGCTCCAGCCGATGGTTCCGTCCCCCACCAGCAGCGCGACCGTCCGGATCCCCAGTCGGTCCAGCACGGCGCGGGCCCGTACGGAAAGCTCGCGCACTCTCTCCACGGAATAGACGCGCTCCGCAAGGTGGGAAAGCAACGCCGTCTGGTAGCCGCTTCCGGTGCCCACCTCTAGCACGCGATCCGCCGGCTCGAGTTGCAGCAGGCGGAGGTACAGCGCCTGCAGCGATGGCTGGGACGTCGTCTGCCCGAAGCCGATCGGCAGGGGCGCGTCCTCGTACGCGCGATGCCGTACGGCCTCTGGCACAAAGAGGTGCCGCGGCACCAGGTCGAACACACGCAGTACTTCCAGATCCTCGATCCCTCGTTCCCGGATCGCCTCGATCAGGCCGCGGCGCTGCCGCTCGAATCCGTCCCTCAGAACGCCAACTTCCACGACCCGATTTCCTCCAGCAGCCGATAATTGGTGAGGTCCAGGTGCAGTGGCGTGACCGAGACGTAACCCGAGTCCACGGCGCGGAAGTCGGAATTGGGGCCGCCGCGCCAGCGGCTCTCGCCGCCGCCGATCCAGAAGTATTCCCGGCCGGCCGGGTCCCGGGCCCGCGTCAACGAGCCCACGTACTCTCGCCGGCCGAGCGTCGTGACCTGAACGCCAGCGCACTCCTGCGGGCGCACGGGGGGCAGGTTCACGTTGATCAAGGTTTCTGCGGGAAAACCTTCCCGCCCCATCAGATTCTCGAGCAACCGGGCGATCACGCCCATCCACGCCTCGATCGCCTCAGGATCCTTGCCCGCGTAAGAAACCGCGACGGCGGGAATGCCCAGGATCGTCGCCTCCATGGCCGCCGCTACTGTGCCCGAATAGAGGACGTCATCCCCCAGGTTGCCGCCGTGGTTGACGCCGGAAAGCACCACGTCCGGGCGGCCGGGCAGCAGCTCGCCGATGGCCAGCACCACACAGTCCGTCGGCGTGCCGTCCACCACCAGCATGCCATCACGGCCTTCCCGAACGCGCAGCGGGTGGTGCAACGTCAGCGAGTGGCTGATCGCGCTCTGCTCCCGGTCCGGCGCCACCACGTGCACTTCCCCCAACGCGCTCGCCGCGCGGACCAGCGTGCGAAGCCCGAGCGCCAGGTAGCCATCGTCATTCGTGACCAGGATGCGCATCAGCGAGCGGGCGGCGGCTCGAGGACCTCCAGCAGGCGTTGCAATTCGCTGTGCAGCAACTCGATCATCGCGCCATCCATCGCCGCGCCAGCCACCTGCTGCAACTTCCCTTCGCGCCGCAGCTCCTCCACCTTCTGCCTGGCACCTTCGATGGTGTACTTCTCCTCGTGCAGCAGCCGCCTCAGCAACAGCAGGAGTCGGATCTCCTTGCGGCGATAGACCCGGTTTCCCGAGCGATTCTTCGGGGGGCGCAGCCAGGGGAACTGCGTCTCCCAGTAGCGCAGCACGTGGGGCTTCAACTCGAGCAGCTCGGCCACCTCGCCGATCGCGTAGTATTCCTTCCGGGTCATGCGGGCGCCACGGCGCAGCGGTGTGCCGGCGCCGGTCTCTCCCGCCCGCTCGTTCACCGCCACAACTCCGCCCTGGGCTCCCGCATCATCAGACTCTCCACTGCCGTGCGCGGCGCCCGCCCCTCGAACAACACGGCATGCACCTCGGAGACGATGGGCATCTCGATGTCCTCGCGTAGCGCCAAGCCGCGTGCGGCGCGCGTGGTCTCGACGCCCTCCGCCACCATGGTCATACCGGCCAGCACGTCCTCCAGCCTCCGCCCCTCGCCCAGCGCCACGCCGACGGCGCGGTTCCGGCTCAGCTCACCCGTACACGTCAGGATCAGGTCGCCCATCCCTGCCAGACCCGCAAAGGTCAGCGGATTCGCACCCAGCGCCACGCCCAGCCGCGCTATTTCCGCCAGCCCCCGGGTGATCAGCGCGGCCAGCGCATTGTGCCCCAAGCCCAGTCCGACGGCCATTCCGGAGGCGAG
>JACQVE010000223.1 GCA_016209965.1 Gemmatimonadota bacterium
GTCCCGGTGTGTTCGTGTTCATCTCGCGTTGCTCGCTGTATCGCCGTTGCCTCGGGGGTTGCGCGGTCCGCGCAGCAGCCGCGCCAGGTCGGTGGGCCGGCACTCAGCCAAGCCACTGGCCAGGTTCCGCTCCTTGCAGGGCTGAGTGCCGGCCCACCTCCAGCCGTCCGCTCGGCAGGCCTCGGGATCCTGGCCCCAGCGCCAGCCCTAGCGCTTTCGCAGGATCCGCAGCTCGACCGGCCCGGCCCTGAGCGGCTCGCCGTCAGTTTTCACCTCCGCCGCCACCTGATAGGCCCCGGGCGCCACGGCCCGGCCGGCATGATCGCGCTGGTCCCACTCCGCTCGCAGCTCCAGCGCCTCGCCCGGCGCGAGCGTGCGGATCTGCAGTATGGCGGCGACCACCTGCCCCTCGAGCCTGCGCCACACGACGCGGTCCTCCCTGCTCACGATCACGTCGAAGGCGATGGGCCGGCCCATGAGGTAGAGGTCCACGGCCCTGGCGCTGGTGTTCTCGATACGGAGCTGGATGGGCACGGCCTGGCCGACCCGGACACTCGCCGGCAAGTCCAGGCGCAGCCGCACGGAATCGACGGGCGCCGGCGTCACGGGCGCCGGCTCACGCGCCTCGGCGCCGCCGGCCGCGCCCGCAGGGCGGTCGGCGCGCTCGGGCGCACAAGCCAGGGTGAGGAGTGCGGCGGCAACGGTCGCTGCGATGCGGGTGCGTCGTTTCACCAATCCACTTGGGTGTTCAAGAAAGCAACCCCGGGCCGGGAGCCCCCTCCCGGCCCGGGGCGGTATCGAATTTCGCTCGCTTCGCTCCCTCAGTTGACTCCCCTAGCGGCCCCCGCCGCCCCGCCCGTTCGTCGACTTCGGTCGCTTCGCTCCCTCAGTTGACCGTCAGCGTGCCCAGCTCCTGCTCGACCTGGTTGATCGGGCTGAAGACGAAGGTGCTGTTGTCCGAGGTGCCACCCCACAGTATGCCGACCAGCGTGACGGTGGCCGTGCCCGTGAACACCGGCGAGCCGCTGTCGCCGCCGGCGACGCCCGCGGAAACGAAGTGCTGGCAGAGCTGCATGATGTTGGTGCCCAGCACACTCGTGTTGACGCACGTGTTGGTCACCTTCCCCTGGGTCCAGCCGGTGGTGCGGCCGACCTTGTTCACTACCGTGCCCACGACGACGTCGCCCTTGCCGCCGATGCTGAACTCGCCGGTCACGTTCAGGTCGCCGTTGTTGGGCCCGCTTGTCTGGGCGATCGCGCCCAGCTTCGAGTCGGTGCCGCTGCGGTACAGCGCCCGCGAGCTGTCACTGTAGCGGCACTTCTTGCCCCTGGGGCAGACGCCGCCCGTGAAGTACACGGGGTCCTCGACCTCGTCGGCAATGACCGTGGGATCGACGCTGGAGGTGGGCTGGAAGTAGTCCGTCCCCTCCACGCCGCCCTGCTTCTCCGTGCAGTGCGAGTTGGTGATGAAGGAGCGCTCCGTGCCGTCGAACGCGTTGAACCCCAGCGTGCAGAGGAAGCGGCTGAAGTGGATCTGGATGCCGCCGATGGTCGGCCGCCAGCGGTCGCGCAGCGTAGCCGCGAACTGGATGGGCGGCACCACGCTGATCTCGAAGGCATCGCTGGGGATACGCAGCCTGGCCATGACCTGCTCGATCACCGGCTCGAGGCCCGCCTCTTCGACGCCGATCAGCAGCCGGTTATGCGCCTCGTCCAGGTCCGTGAACACCGTGCCGGGCAGCACCAGGACGCCCGGCGTCGATCGCTTGAACCAGCGATCCAGCTCGAGGTAGTCGTAGTCGGCCTCGAGCACCCGCACGTCCGACGGCGCGTAGCCGTGCACGCGCGCGAATGCGCCCAGCACGCGCCGCGCCCGCCCCTCCTGCGCCACATCCTTCAGGTAGACCGTGGGCCGGCCCTCGTCGTCCAGAAAGAGACCGCCGAACCCGGGAATGCTGCGCGCCAGGACGATCGGATCCGTGGACGGCTGCTGGGGCAGCGGCGCGAGCGCGGCCGCCGGCTCGTCGGCCGGCGCCAGCGGTTCGCGGGCATCCTGGCAGGCGGCCGCCAGCACGGCCAGCGCCAGCATGGGGAGCACTACTCGGTTTGGGGCCATACGCACCTCGCGGCAAAGGGTTTGGAGAAACCCGGGGTATGGGGCGGCCCGTGATGGCGCCACCTGCGCCATACCGCGGCCATGCGGTCTCGCGCCCTACAGCCAGTAACCGGTTGCAAAACGGAAAAATCGGCTCCGGCAGCGGGAGCCCGCCGGCGCCGCGCGCGAGAGAACAGAGGAAAGCGCGCGGCACCACGTTAGCGATGCCGCCCCCTGAGCGTCAAGGTCCTTTTTGTCTAGCTGCCCGGGACCGCTGCCAGATTCGCCCCGCCGCTGCCCCGCGTCCTGCAGCCGTGGATGATCCGGCGCCCCCCGCCCCGGCGGATGCCTGAGTACCCTCGGAGTGCCGAGAGAATCGCGCGCCACCGATACAGCCCAATGGATCAGGTCGAGCGGGAGCTGGGCACGCTCAGGGTAGCCGGGTGAGCGGTCACATGCCTTCCAGCCCCAGGTCTGACCGCGCCTGGTCCATGACGGCGGGCGTGATGAGGCTGATGCCGCGCTCGCGCGCGTAGTCCCTGTAGATGCGCTTGACCATGCCGCGCACGAAGGCGGGCACGTTGGCCAGGCGCGTGGCCGCCTCCTCGCTCCAGGCGACGCCGGCGCCGGCGGCGTCGTCGCCCTCGGCAAAGACGTCGGCGCGCCCTTCCGCCAGACTGCTGCGCACCAGCTCGAGCGGCTGCCCGGGCACCGTGCGGCCGCCCACCTTCACGCCCAGACTGCTCACGAGCTGGGTCTCCATAGGGTTGGTGAGCAGCGCGACCTCGCGGCCGCACGCCGGGCAGCCGAAGACAGCCGCCATGGTGCCGTCGCCCGGGATCTGCCGCTCGGCAAATTCCATCACGCGGTCGCAGGGGATGCAGAGGAACTTCATAGGCTCGGGCTGGGGCCGGGGCTCGGCATGGGCGCGGCGAGCTCGTGCTCGAGGCGCTCCGCGAGCTCACGCAGCGCGCGGCCGGCCCCCGCGTCCGCGGCGTCCAGCGCCAGCGGTCTGCCGGCGTCGGTCGTCGAGGCGAGGCGCGGGTCGAAGGGGATCTCGGCCCAGAGCGGGACACCCGCGGCCTCGGCCAGGCGGCGCGCGCCTTCGCCCTCGAACAGCGGCTGGCTTCGTCCGCAGTGCTCGCAGACGTAGGCGGTCATGTTGGCGACCAGGCCCAGGACGCGCACGCCCGCGTTGCGCACCTGGCGTACGGACTTGGCGACCACGAAGCGGGACATCTCGGAGGGCGTGGTCACGAGCAGCACGGCCTCGGGGCGGGGCAGGAGCTCCAGCAGGCGGGCCAGCTTGTCCGTGCCGGGCGGCGTGTCCACCAGCAGGTAATCCAGTGCGCCCCACTCGGTGTCAGCCAGGAACTCGCGGACGGCGCCGGTCTCCAGCGTGCTCTGCCAGATGAAGCCGCCCTGGGCCGGTTCCCGCCAGCGCAGCGGCGCGTCCTCCGCCGCCAGCAGCAGGTCCATGGACATGACGCGGACGCCGGCCGCGCCGGTGGCCGGGACCACGCCGTCGTCCACCACCCGCAGCGGCTGCCCGGCGGCGCCCAGCATGCGGGCCAGCGAGGGGCCGTTCAGGTCCGCGTCCGCCGCGCCCACCTGCCGCCCGAGCGCGCCCAGCGCGGCGGCCAGGTTGGCGGCCACGGCGCTCTTGCCCACGCCGCCCTTGCCGCTGCCGATCAGGACGGTGGACTGGACGCGTGCAAGCCTTTGGGCGAGCCGGTGCTGCTGCGCCAGCACCTGCTCGAGCACCTCGGCGCCGGCGGGATCGTCGACCTGGTGATAGGTGCGGATACGGCGCATTTACCTGGAAAACGCGTGGTGGTCGGGCAGCTTCACCAAGAGGGGTTCGCAGGTGTCACTGCCCACCTCGACTTCGGGCTCGGGATCACACCTCATGAGTGCCCTGCGGCACGGGTCTTGTGCACGGGATGGGTGGTTCTGCTTCGCAAGCTAGCGGCACACGGCCGGTTGCGCCACGTGGCAGT
Organism: Gemmatimonadota bacterium; assembly: GCA_016209965.1. Lineage (NCBI taxonomy): Bacteria > Pseudomonadati > Gemmatimonadota > Gemmatimonadota bacterium. Next base: position 4,096 of record JACQVE010000223.1, read on the forward strand.
CCCGGGCATCCCGGGCACTGGACGAGATGAGTGCGGTCCCGACCAGGGTGGTGCCCGGCTGCCGTGGCTACGTCTAACGCCTTCGCAGGCCTGGGGTCCGCAGCCCCGCCCGCCGCCCCGCCGCGGCTCCGGCCCGATGACGCGGCAGGCATGGTCTGGCGGCTCTGGTCCTGGTCATGGCAACCCCAGCGGCGGGCAGTTCCGAAACGCAGGGGGGGCGGGGGGCGGGTGCGGGGGCGCCCCGCTGGGCGCCCCCGCGTACAGGCGTGGGTGTGAAGCGGGGGTCGGGGGAGGGTATGCTCAGGCGATGCCGCGAGTTATGGTGACGACCGGGTAGAGCAGCGCCACGAACAGAGCGGCGTAGCAGAGACCCGTGCTGACGCCGGCCGCCAGGACGGCGAGCTTCTCCCTGCGATCCGGCTGCTGTACCATGCGATTCATTTCTCCCTCCTCGTGGGTTGCCGGGATTTCCCCTTCGTTCAAGCGGAAAGGGGCGCGTGTAGGAGGTTGGCCAGCGCCTGCGCTCCCAGGAACAGGATGATTCCTGCCCACCAGGAGCAGCGCGTGCGTCTGTGGGTCAGAAGCAGCGCTTGACTCGCCAGGAGCAGCATGACCGCCCGGCCAATATGCTTGAGGGCAGCACGTCTGCTCAGGCGTACGAAGGGCCACGGAAATGCCACGCTTGCCTCCTCCAGTTGGCGACGCGATAGTGCGCCGCGATAGCGTGGAGGGAAGGATAGGCTGCGGGTCTCAGCCGACTCTCAGAACCGGCTCAGTTGGGAAGGCGTGGCTCAGGCCAGCCTCAGCCGGCTGGGCCTGCGGCTCAGCGCAGGCTCAGCGGGGCTGGGGCGTGGGAGGGTGCGGGAGTCGCCGCGGCAGGGGCCGCGTACCGGGAGGCTAGGCTAGGCGGTCGGCTGGCTGTCCCCCCTGGCGGCGATTGGCAGGTTCCCCTGGTACTCGGCGTGGATCTCCTTGTACAGCCGCAGCATGACCTTCTCGGCCCGTCGCGCCCGGGTCTCCCAGTCGGTCGCAGCGTTCAGGTAGTCGTGATCGCTCAGGATCTCCTGGGCCAGCTTCGGATCGGCTTTAGTGGCGAAGCTGCGCGTCGCCTTGTACATGTAGAGCAGCTTGCGGGTGAGGTCGAAGCAGTCCGCGGCCAGCATGTAAAACCCCTCTTCCGAGGCCGGCTTCACCTGGTCCAGCTTGGAAGACTGCATGGTGAGAACGTTGTCCGTGGCCGAGGCAATGCCTCCCAATGCTTCATCTGTGTCCGCCATCGGTGCCTCCGGGAAAGGTGTTGAGGCTATTCCGTCCGCCGGCGCGGCGGCGCGGATTGCGAGGGTTGCTGCAAGTCCAGACGCGCGCGCAGCTCCGTGACGCGCGCAGCGAACAGCAGATCGCCGAACGACCAGCCGTGGGCGAAGGAATCGAGCCAGCGGCGGGCCTGACGGAGCTGTCCTTGCCGGGTCAGGATCTCGGCCAGCGCCAGCCGTTGGGGCGCCATGTTGCTGTGCGGGAAGAAGGCGACGATGGGCTCGGCGACGCGGCCGGCTGCCGCCTCGAGCCAGGGGATGGCAGCGCTGCTATCTCCCGCCAGCAGCTCGAGCCGGGCCAGCAGCGCGGCGCGCAACGCCGGCGGCAGCGGGTCGGCCGCATCGGCGTGGCCGGCGGCTTCGTCCAGCCGGCCGAGCAGCCGGCGCACTTCCGCCGAATCGCCCTGCAGGAAGGCGTGGTGGACGAGGGCGCGGAACGCCTCCTGAGCGTCCTCGTAGGCGGGGCGCGTGAAATCGGGGGCGCGACCCTGCCGGGTCAGGGCGCGAGCCCAGTCCAGCATGGGGAGGGCGAGCTTCTCCGCTGGGTAGCCGGCGAAATAAGCGTGTACGATCCAGCGGTCAAAGGGCTGGCTGCCGGCCGCCGAGTCCCAGCCGGCCACGGCCTCGGCCCAGCGGCCCTGAGCCGCGCGGGCCACCAGCCGGTACTGCGCGCCCCGGACCCGGTCATCGGGTGTGCGGCCGCGCCCCAGCAGGTAGGCGGCCAGCGTATCCACCAGGGACAGATTCGCGCCGCCGTGGCCGAAATGGCCCACGAGTTGGGAGATGGTGGCGCGGTCCGCGCGGCTCAGCTTGTCGAGCGCCCTGGCGCGGGTCCCGGCCTCGGGGGAGTACAGATTCAGCATGGCCGCGCGAGCGGCATACTCGAGCGCGTCCGGCCGGATGCGCCGCAGGTGGGCTCTGGCCTGTGCGAGATCGCCGCGGTAGAGCGCCAGATCCGCGAGATGGTAGTAAAAGGGAGCGAACGCGCTGTCCAGGCTGGCCACGCGCTCGAACGCCGGCTCCGCGTCCGCCGGCCGGTAGCCGGCGACGCCGCCGAAGTGGAACAGCGCCTCGCCCAGCCCGAACCAGGCGTCGATCATCTGCGGATGGACCAGCACCAGGCGCTGGAACGCGGCCGTGGCGCTATCCGCGTGGCGGCGCACGGAGTGCCGCTGCGCTTCGAGTAGCTCCACCCACTCCGGCGCGAGTCGTTCCCGGCGCGCCAGCCCGGCCTCCAGCGTGCGCAGCGCAGCGGCGTAATCCCAACGCCAGATCTCGGCCACAGCCAGTCGGTTGTAGGCGAGGCCGGCAAGCGAGTCGGCCGCCAGCGCGCGGGCGAAGGCTTCCGTCGCGCCGTGGAAGTCCCGCGCCCCGAACCGGCGCTGCCCCTCGAGCAAGTGGGTCAGCGCTGCCGGTGAGGTGGTGGGGAGCGGTAGTCCCGGCGTCAATCCCAGCGGCGTTCCCTCGCGCTGCGCGACCGCGCGGCCCAACTCGAGCGCCAGGCGCTCGACTTCGCGCGCGCTGGGGGCGGTCGACTCTCCGCCCGAGGTGCGCAGCAGGCGCTGGCCGTCCGGCGAGTAGAGGTCCAGGCTGAGGGTCGCACCGCCCGGCGCGCTCAGCACCTCGCCGGTGACGACGTAGCGCGCGCGCCAGTCTTCAGCCCGCTGCAGCAACTCCGGGAAGGAGATCGAGCGCCAGCTCTGCTGGGGCGCGAGGAGTGGCGCGCCGTCCAGCGCCCGGATCCCGGGCAGCCAGTCCAGTGCGTTCGCCAGCAGACGGTGCAGCTCGCTGTCGCGTTGCCCCGGCGACCGGGGTGCGGTGTTGCTGCCGTTGAAGGGGAAGACGACGATGCTGACCCCACCCTCCGCGCCCTCGGAGCCCGCTCGTCGCCAGAGCGCGATGGCCGCGAGCAGGACTAGCAGCAGCAGGGGCGCGAGCGCGAGCCGCATCCACCTCTGGATTGATAAATCCCCTGGACTGCGTGCGGTGGCAACGAGCCTGGCGCGCCAGCGCGCGACGGGGCGAGGGGTGGCCGCAGGGCCGGGGCGTTCGGGCTCCGATAGCGCGGCCGTTGCCCGTTCAGCGGCCCCATCGCGTGGCTCAGGCCGGGCCGGGGAGGGAACGGCTGCGGAACCAGCGGCCGTTGCAGACACCTCCCCGGCCCGGATGCGGGCGACGAGGGCTTCCGTCTGATCGAGCGGCTGAAGCTCCTCTTTCTGCAGGAGCCGGAGGTAGGCCTCATAGTGCTGCAGCGCCTCTGTGCGCTGGCCGGTGCGGGCCAGAAGCTCGATGATGCGGTGGTGCGCCTCGTCCTCCAGCGGCTCGACGTCGACCCAGCGCTGCGCCGCAGCCAGCGCGCCGGCCAGGTCCCCGGCCTGGATCCGGCCGTCCAGGAACTCGCGCTGGGCCCGCCGGTGCAGCCGCTCGAGCCGGCTGCGCTGCCGGTCCACCCAGGACTCGAACTGCGGGTTGTCGGCGAGATAGACGCCGTGGAGGAAGGCCCCGTGATAGAGGGCGAGCGCTTCGCCGTGCGCACCGCGCTCGAGCGCCTGCGCGAACTCCTCCGCATCCGTTCCCAGTATCCGGCTGGCCCGAACTCGATCTGGCTGCGCATCGACCCAATCCTCACCCAGCGTACGCCGCAGCTCGTAGAGCGTCTGGGTCAGCGCGTGGCGCGACCGCTCCGCGTCGCGCTCGGGCCAGAAGACCGCTACCAGCGTGTCGCGGCTCGCCTCGCGCTCGAGGGCCAGGTAAACGAGCAACGCGCAGCGCAGGCGCTGCGCGGGGAGGGCTTCGACCTCCTCGCCATCCCGATAGCAGTGCAGACCGCCGAGAGTGACGAGCCGGATGCTCAACTTTGTGGCTCCGGTCAGGAGGAGCCGCGGGGGAGGGCGTCTTTAGGGTGCAGCACCGAGCGCCGCGCCGCAAGAGAGTTGGTGGCTGACAAAGGGGGATTGTGGCCGAGGTGGGGGCGGGGGCGCCGGCCGGCGCCCCCGCCGAGGGGTGGTACATGTGGGTGGCTGTGCGGGCTTTTCGCGGTCCTACTCGTCGCACGTGGGAACGGTGGGTTGCAGCGCTTTCCGGCCGAGCGGAGTGCGCGGCGGCTCGATTTCGCCGGCATAGACGACGCACCCGCCGGGCGACCGCAGCCGGCGGTAGGTGGCGCGGGCTACCCAGGCCTGCGGCGCGGGCTCGTCGGCGGGTAGCAACTCGATAGAGAGCAGCAGGTTGGGGCTGGGCGTGAACCCGAGCTGCGCCAGGTCGTCCGTGTACCCCTCGAACAGCACGTGCTGGACTTCCTGCTGCAGCGCCAGATTCTTCAGTTCCGACTTCAGCCCGGCGAAGGCCGCGCGGTCCAGCGCGCGCCCGAACCGCGGCACCGCCACCAGCAGCAGGCTGGAGATGGTCGCGAGCACGACCAGCAGCTCGATCGGGCTCGTGCCCGAGCGCTGCATCAGCCGCAGCCGGAGTGGCTTCCGGGGCACAGGCTGGGCGCGCTGCTCCCTGCGCTCGGAGGGCGCTGACGACCCCCCGCTCGGCGCGGCTGTGCCGTTGGTCGATGGAGGCTGCCGGGCACCGTCGCCGTTGGTAGATGACGCGTACGCGCGTAGCGTGAGCAGCCACCAGCCGGGGTTCCACGGCGCAGGCTGTGGCTTCAGGACGGACTCGGGCGCGGCCAGCTCGCGATAGAGCTGCTGCGCGTCTGCCTCACTCTGCACGGCGACCACCCCGTACTCGCACAGGTCGCGGCAGGCCTCTCCGATCTGGCTGGGTGTGAGCATGGGTCCCCCTCATTGGCTGTGACACGGCGCGGCCGGGCTGCGGCCGCGAGACGGGAGCCACGCTAAGAGGGTTCGATCAGGGAGCGGTCGGAGCGCGATCAGGCCAAAGATCGAGCGATCAGACGGCGGTCAGATGAGGTGCCTTAGCCGAAGGGGGGCGGGGGCGCGGAAAGCGGTAGGCCGGCGGGCGACCCTGGGTCGCCTGCCGGCCAATTCGTGAGGCTACCATGTGAAGGCAGTCGGCACGACTGCCCGCCGCGAGGGGCATGCGCCCCCCTGCTCGAATCTGTGCTACTCGAAGACGACGCAGCAGCCGGAAGCGCAGGGTACCCAGGTGCCCTCGTCGTTTTCATTCCATTTCCAGCGCACTAATCCCAGCTTGCCTTGATGCCAGTTCCAGAGGATAGCCGGGCGACTGGTCCCTAGTGGGCCGCCAGGAAGCTGGAATCGAGTCTGCCATTCGCTTCCGTTGCGGATGAGCCAAAGCTTGATCTCGCCTGCGGGCAGCGCGGAGCGCAGGGCCTGCTCGTCAAGGTCAAACTTGTGTGCGTAATATTCCAAGGCCAATTGATTCTGCGTCAAATCGCCTTCCAGCCTGATTGTGGCAACCACCTTACCTGAGCCCCTGAAATCGGGTTCGTCCCAGTCTTCCAGCCGGTCCACGGGTATGATGGTCCCCTTCAGCGTACTCGGTTTCAACGTGTCTCCGTCGGAGTAGGCCAGGTACTGTTCATCGTACCACCCCCGGCCTTCTCGTTTCGCACCTTGGCCTGGCGGCGGAGCCGCGGGCTGGAAGCCCCCGATTCCCACCTCGCACCAGCCGGAGCCTGTGCCCGCCGCGTCTAGGCAGCGCACGCCCATGGTTTGCGTCCACGTCTCGGGATCCCAGCCCCATCGGGCGGCCGTCGGATATTCAGCGCCTTCAACGGGGTTGACCTGGAGGTTGGAGAAATCGGGCTGCTCCAAACTGTCGGCACAGGTGCCGGCGGGACTCCAATTGCCCTCGCTGTCCAGAGGGTGCCGCATGGCCGCGCTCCACTCACCCTGGTCGCTGCGTTGCAGCCACAAACAGTTGGTGCCGAGTCTGATCCCCAGCTCCTCGTAATCCGGGGCGGCTTCGTCGTAGCTGATGATTTCGGCGGCTACCACTCCGTTCCTGAAATCGAGGGCGGTAAAGGAGGCAAGCTTATCGGGAGCCCAGATCCCGGCCAACGGCCCATACGTCGTGTCGCGCAGGATGAGCCGCTGGCAGTCGTGAAGCTCGGTATAGGGCAGGGCGGTATCTGCCAGAAAGGGGCCGAAGGGGGTTTCTTGAGCCTGCCGGTCAGAAGAATCGCAGCGCGAACGGCGCTTTGTGTTCATCACGTGAGGTCCTGAGGACGGCCCGCTTTGCTCCTCGGCGCCATTCGAGTCACACGCGCCTGTCACTCCCGAGATGAGGGCGAGCCAGGTGACCAGTAGTATGCGCTTGCCGGCGTGGCGGATCTTACCGTTGGCTTCCATAGTGCCTCCCCGTGAGGTGTGGAAAACACGGCTGTGGCGCGACTCACCGCTACCGGTCGAAGTTGCGCATCCGGTCTACCACCGGCCGCAGCGCCGGATCAGCTCCCGACCATAAGATGGCTACCGCTCTGGCCCAACGCCGGGCGACCTGCTTGTCCCCAGTCCTTCCCGCCAGCTCAGCCCGGAGCGCCGCGGCGCGCACCAGCGCGGGAGGCGATGCCAGGTTGGCGAAAGTCAGCGGCTCGGACCATGGCAGGGCCTCCAGCCCCCGATCCAGCCAATCCACGGCGGCGGCGGACTCGCCCAGTGCGTCGAGAAGCCAGGCCTCGACATACAAGGCATCCAGGCTGACTTCCCCTGGCGGCAGCGACCGCCGGGCCGTGCGCAACCGTTCGAAGACCTGTGCCGCCTTCGATCGGTCGCCGACTGCCAGAGCGGCTTCCGCTTCCACGAGGTAGCTCTGGCGGCCAAACGATTCGAGCATTGGTGATTTCCAGACCGGGAAGGCCATGCCCGCAGCTTGCCCCAGGAGCGCGAACCGAGCGCGTGCCTGCTCGGCCGGGAGGAGGAGGTGCGGAATCGCGCCATCTATCCTCGTTTCCAGTTCGCGGATGCTGTCGACCGGGGCCCCCAGAGCCGCGTACACCAGGAGGGCCTGTGCCTCCCCCTCGAGGTTGCTCGGCAGTGTCGCGAGAGGCGACAGCGGGCCCGCCTGGCGAGCCATCCTGGCTGCGGCGCGGGCGCGTCCCAGGAGCGCCGCCATGGTGGTGAGCGACCTGGCATCCTCGGGCGAGGCCGGTTGTACGTGGGCGAGTAAGCTGTCGCCGAGTCTGCGCGCAGTCTGCAGGTTGTCGAGCCGGTCGGGCAGGCCAAATTTGACCAGCAGCCAGATCTCCCGTGTGGCCAGTCTGAGTTGGTAGCTGGGATCCGTTGCCGCCATCCGGGCCCGACGCAGCAGGCCGATGGCGGATGAGTCAGCCACCAGCTCGAGCGAGATCGCGAAGGCTTCCAGCGCATCGGCGCGCTGAGGAAAAGTAGCCAGCCAGGTAGTTGCGAGCTCTCGAAGGAGTTGCCGCTGCCGCCTGATGGCCTCGGCAGCGGATCCTGGCACGGTCCAGGGTCGCGCTGCAAACACGTCGCTGATGGGATAAGGCACGAAGGCCAGGGTGTCAGCCTCCCAAGCCGCGCGGGCCGCGAAGCGCAGTGTCTCGGGCGGCACCGCCCCGCCTAATCGAAGCTGGCCACTATAGGTAAAAAACAGCTCGCGTAGACGCTGATAGGCGGCGCCCTGAAACCCCTTCTGTGCCGACGGCAGGATCACGAACGCCCGGCGGTAGGCTTCTACCGCCCGGTGATAGCTGCTCTGAAAGCGCCATCCGGACGCGCTGGATGGATCGCGGATCACGGCCTTGTCCCGGCGGTGGCACTCGCCGAGCCCGAACCAGCCGGCAAAGTCCCGTTCATTGATGGCGACGAGGCCGCGGTAAATCTCGCAGGCGCGCTGATACTCGCCTGCGCCCAGCTCCAGCAGGGCGGCCGCAAGCTGCTGTTCTCGTCTGGCCAAGCGGTCCCGGCGCGCGACGGCTTGCTCGACCAGGCCATGCCATTCGGACGCGCCTTGTCCCTCCCATGCCTTCACCTGCGCCAGCCAGAGGTAGGCCTCCGCGTAGTCGGGGTCGGAGCTGGTGGCGGCACGGAACTCCGTGGCAGCGCCTGGGAAGTCCCAACCCTCCAGGGCAGCATGGCCGCGCGCGTAAGCGAGTCGGGCGGGGAGCGACCGGGTACTCAGCCAACCTTCGGGGCTGCCCCTGAACCCGGCGCCTTCAAGCAGCAGCGAATCCGCGAGGGCTGCAAACAGCGAGTCCGCGGGCGCCAGGTCGCCGCTCAGCCGTTCGGCCGCCTGGGCCATGAGCGCGTTGCGCCGCGTGGCATCGTACAGTGCGGCGTAGACCCGCAGGGCATTGCCCACGCGCGAAACCTCGCCCCGGATGAGGCGGCCGGCGCCGAGCTCGAGCGCGATCTCGCGTGCGCTACGCGCCGAGAGCGAGCCGCCGCCGCGCCGGGCCACCGCGTCGGTCACCTGGAAGCGGTCCACCAGGGAGAGGCCACGCCAGCGGGCGAGCGCGTCGTGCAGACGCTGGTCCTGGCTCAGCTCCTCCGGGATCGGGCCCAGCTCCTCGAAAGGCAGGACCAGGTAGCGCGAGCTGTCGGGGGCTGGGCCGGCACCGGCTCCCAGCAGGTGGGCCAGCGGTGAGCCGCGAGACCACTCGGTGACAAGCGCGGCACCGATCACGATCAATGTGGCCGTCCCTACTCCCACCCACACGCGGCGCGCGCGCCACGCCAGTTTCGCCGGTCCCGCCGCCTCGAACCGCGCCATTGCCGCTGGCTCTGGCCGCTCGGCCTCGGGTTGCGCAACGCGCTCCGGCCGGGGACGTAGCGTCGTCGAAGGCACGGTGTCGCCCCGTCGGATGCTGGCGATCAGCTCCTCGGTTGCGTCGAGCGGCTGGAGCTCTTCGGTAGCGAGGCGCTCGCGGTACGCTTCGTAATGCCGGAGCGCCTCGTTGCGCTGCCCCAGCGCGGCCAGCAGCTCGATGACGCGGTGCTGCGACTCGTCGTCCAGCGGATCCAGCTCGGCGCCCTGCCGGGCGACGGCGAGCGCGGCGGCGAGGTCGCCCGTGGCCATCCGGGCATCGATCAGTTGGCGGCGGGCGCGGCGGTGCAGCCGCTCGTATTGTGCGCGCCGGCGAGCCACCCACTCCTCGAACCCAGGGCTGGCAACCAGATAGACGCCGGACAGGAACGGCCCGCCATAGAGCGCCAGGGCGGCCTCTGTCTCCCCTGCTTCGACGGCCCGGGCGAAGGCCGGAGCGTCGGCCTGGATCTCGTCAGAGACGCGCAGCCGGTCGCCACGCACCTCGATGCATTCCTCACCGAGGGTGCGCCGCAGCTCGTAGATGTTCTGGTTCAGCGCGTGGCGGGCCCGGTCATCGTCGCGCTCGGGCCAGAGCAGGGCGAGCAACGAGTCGCGCATGGCCTCGCGCTCGACGGCGAGATAGACGAGAATGGCGCCGCGCAGCTTCTGGGCGGGAAGCGAGGACAGCTCTTCGTCTCCGGAGAAGATCTTGAGGCCGCCAAGCGTCGCCAGCCGGATGCTCACATTTTTCTCGAGGAGATGCCGGGACTGAAGCCGCGTGAACCGGGTAGTGGCTTATAAATAAGCGGCAATATTGCGCCCGCAAGGCACATGGGCGTTTTGCCGTTTGACGCGGCGCGGCTCTTCGGGCAACGGGCACCGTAGGGAGCAAGGGCAGCCCACCTGCTGCTGCTGGTCAGTAGCCACGCGCCACCGCGAAAAGAGTCACCGGCGTGTCAAGCCTCACATAGAAGCGTCCCGTATCCCGCATCCCGCCCTCACGGGCGCTCCAGAGGTTGTGGCCGTAGCCGAAGCTCATCGGGAGTCGGATATCGAAGAACGTGGTGAACAGCACGCTCAACTCGACTCCACCGTTCACTTTCACATCATCCAGGAGCGTCTCTGCCCTCAGCACCTCGGCGTTCCGGTCCCAGACGTCACCGGCCTCCAGAAACACACTACCGGCCAGGCCCCTGAAGACGGCGAGGTTGAGCAGGTTCCGCTTGCGGCCGAAGGTGATGGGGAAAACCAGGTCGACAGAGAGGTTCCCGACCACATCGCCCTCTCCGCTGAGTGCGGATCCCCGCATCACGTCCTCCAGCTCGTAGCGCTTTACCTCCGGCAACTCCCAACCTGCACCTGCCCGCACGGCTGGCACGAGCACGAGTCTCGGCGCGAGGCGAAGGAGCTTCGTGAATCCGACATCCAGCTTGAGGAACCGGTAATCACTGACGGCCCCGATCCGTCCCGTTCCCTCCGCGTTCAGATACGCAGTGAACCCGTGGTTCAGCAGCCTGTCGTACGACAGCCCGAGGAACCCCGAGTGCACGGGTGCGCGCGGCGACCGGTCGTCCTCCCGCAAGAGCCCGAAGCTCAGAGCGTAGACGGGGTAGTAGAAGCGCCCGTAGAGGCCCACGTCGATGGTCCTGTGGAGGGGGTAGTAGACGCTGATGCCCGCATCCAGGTCCCCCCGGTCGTCGTAGGTGGCCCCGGCCTAGAGCGTCCTGCCGCGCGGGCCGAACCAGACGCCGCTGCCCGACGCCCTGAGGTGGGAGTAGCCGAAAGGCTCGCCTCCACCGGTCTCAAAGACCGGCGCGCCCCCGAACGACCAGAAATGGTTCACACGGCTCTGTCCGAACACGCCCAACCCCAGCCCAAGCTCGTTCACGCCGTCACCCGCATCGGTGGCGTGGAGCCTCGGATATAATCCGAGTAGGTACTTCTCCAGCGGGCGGCGCTGCGGCGGAAATTCCTCGTGCCGCACTGGTCGGGGCAGTTCGAGAAGAGCTATGCCGATCTTTCTGCGGAGCGGCAGCGCGATTGCGATAGCGCGGTCATGGCGCTCAGCAAGCAGGAGCACACCCCTGGCCTCAGGGTGAA
>JACQVE010000224.1 GCA_016209965.1 Gemmatimonadota bacterium
AGGCGACGGTGCTCCACATCCGCAGCGACCAAAAGGTCTTCTGCGCCGGCGCCGACCTGGCGTTGATGCGGTCCTGCTTCGCCACCCCCGAGGGGCCGGATGCCATGCTGGAGCTGGTGCGCCGGCTGCAGCGGCTCTTCGCGCGCCTCGAGGCGGCACCCCTGGCCACCCTCGCCGAGATCGGGGGCGCGGCCATGGGCGGCGGGATGGAACTGGCCCTGGCCTGCGACCTGCGCGTCGCCGCGGCGGAGGCCAGGCTCGGCCTGCCGGAAGCGCGGCTGGGCCTGCTACCGGGCGGGGGCGGCACGCAGCGGCTGGCCCGGCTGTGCGGCCGCGGCATTGCCAGCCGCCTGATCCTCGGCGCCGAGGCCATCGACGGCGCCGAGGCCGAACGGCTGGGGATCGTCCAGTGGTCGCGGCCGCGGGCGGAGTTGGCTGCCTGGACCCGCGAGGTGGTGGCACGCTTCGCCAGCATGCCCAGGGCAGCGCTGGCCGCGAGCAAGCGTTGCATCGCCGCTGCGGGCGATCCGAGCTGCGACGGCTTCGCCGAGGAGCTCGCCGGCACCCGGCGCCTGTACGACCACCCCGAGACCCGCCGCAGGGTTTCGGAGTTCCTCGACAGGAGCGCGGCATAGGGTTCGAGCGCACGACGGCCCTTCGCCGTGGTGTGCCTCGCCGGGCCGCGGGCCGATGCCGCCAGCGGACATGGCCGATCCCCTCCCCCGGAAAGGAACCCAACGATGAAGCGCGCTGAACTGGCACACTACACGGCCAGCCACTTCGGCTGGGCGGTCTCCGGCAAGGTGGCCACCATCACCCTCGACCGACCGGACCGCAAGAATACGCTCACACTGGAATCCTACGGCGAGCTGCGCGACCTGTTCCGCGAGATGGTCTACGCCACCGACATCAAGGCCGTGGTCCTCACCGGGGCCGGGGGCAATTTCTGCTCCGGCGGCGACGTCCACGACATCATCAGCAAGCTGGTGAAGATGGACATGAAGGAGTTGCTGGCCTTCACGCGCATGTCCGGCGATCTGGTCAAGGCCATGCGGGCCTGCCCGCAGCCCATCGTCGCCGCCATCGACGGCGTCTGCACCGGGGCCGGCGCCATGCTCGCCTGCGGTGCCGACCTGCGGTTCGGCACGGCCCGCAGCAAGGTCGCCTTCCTGTTCGTGCGGGTGGGACTGGCCGGGGCCGACATGGGCGCCTGCACCCTGCTGCCGCGCCTGATCGGGCTGTCCCGCGCCGCCGACCTCCTGTTCACGGGGCGCGTGATGGGCGGCGAGGAGGCCGAGCGCTTCGGCTTCTACAACCGCGTGGTGGAACCGGAGAAGCTGCTGGAGGAGGCCACCGCCATGGCCGGAAGCCTGGCAGATGGTCCCACCTTCGCCCACGGCATGACCAAGACCATGCTGTTCCAGGAGTGGAGCCACGGCCTCGATGAGTGCATCGAGGCGGAGGCCCAGGCCCAGGCCATTTGCATGCAATCCAAGGACTTCGAGCGCGCCTACCACGCCTTCGTGGCCAAGGAAAAGCCGCTGTTCGAGGGCAACTGATGGCGGACCAGAGCTTCCTCGCCTGGCCGTTCTTCGACGACGGCCATCGCGATCAGGCGCGCGAACTGGAGCGGTGGGCGGGGGAGGTCCTCCCGCCGCTTCTCGAAGGCGCCGAGGACAGCCTGGATGCCGTCTACGCCTGCGTCGGCCGGCTGGTGGCCGAACTGGGGCGGGCGGGACTGCTGCGCGTCTGCGTTCCCGGCGCCTATGGGGGGCTGCGCGAAGGCCTCGATGTGCGCAGCCTGTCCCTGGCTCGCGAGATCCTGGGACGGGGGTCGGGCCTTGCCGACTGCGCCCTGGCCATGCAGGGCCTGGGCAGCGCCCCCATCACGCTGTACGGCCGCGAGGACCAGAAGCGCGCAATCCTGCCAGGGGTGGCCGCGGGCACCGTCCTGGGCGCCTTTGCGCTGTCGGAACCGGAGGCCGGTTCCGACGTCGGCGCCATCGCCACCACCGCCACGCGCGACGGCGACTCCTGGCGGCTCGACGGGGTCAAGACCTGGATCTCCAATGCCGGCCTCGCCAACTATTACGTCGTCTTCGCCCGCACGGGCGAGGGGCCGGGAACCAAGGGCCTGTCCGCCTTCATCGTAAATGCCGACACGCCCGGCCTGGACGCCTCCGAACGCATCGAGGTCATCGCCCCCCACCCCCTGGGGACGCTGCGCCTGACCGGCTGCCGCGTTCCCGCCGACCGCCTGCTGGGCCGGCCCGGGGAGGGTTTCAAGATCGCCATGGCCACGCTGGACATCTTCCGGTCCTCGGTCGGCGCCGCCGCCCTGGGCTTCGCGCGCCGCGCGTTCGACGAGGCGACGGGGAGGGCGCTCAAGCGGCGCATGTTCGGCCACGCCCTGGCCGTGTTCCTGTTGACCCAGGCGAAGCTCGCCGTCATGGCGG
>JACQVE010000225.1 GCA_016209965.1 Gemmatimonadota bacterium
CCGGGGGCGTGGGCCGTCCGTCGTCGTCGAGGCCATTCGGAAATCCGGGCCTAGCCGCCCGAGTAGACCAGGGCCGCCAGCACCGCCCCCACCGCCTCCAGCCCCCGGGGGCTGGTGTGTTCGAAGCTGTCTTCCAGCGTGTGCCAGTAGCGGTTGCCGGGGCCGTAATCGAAGTCGATGATGTCGATGGCTCGGATCCCGGCGCGGTTCAGCGGCACGTGGTCATCGGACACGGCTCCGCCGCTCTCGCGGCGGAAGATGTGACCGTAGCCCAGGCGCGCCGCCAGGCTCCAGACCCGGTCCACGACCTCGGGCGCGTACTCGGCGGAGTAGCCCTCCACGGGAAAGGTGGGGTCCTCGTCCGCGACCAGGTCGACCACCACGCCGTAGAGCGGGCGGTAGCCGGGGGGCAGGTTGGCCGCGAAGTGGGTGGCGCCCAGGTACATCTCGCCCGGCCCGTAATCCTCGCCGTCCACAAAGAGTAAGTCTACGCCGATGGGCGGGGAATGGCGGGACAGGACGTCCGCCAGTTCCAGCAGGACAGCCGTGCCGCTACCGCCGTCGTTCGCGCCCGGGATGGGCTGGCGGCGGCGGGCGGGGTCCCGCTCCTGGTCAGCGGTTGGCCGCGTGTCCCAGTGGGCGACGAGCAGTATGCGGTCGGGCAGCTCTGGCCCGAAGCGGGCCAGGAGGTTGGTCATGCGCAGGCTGCGTCCGGAGCCGGTGGTATGCGTGAAATCCTGGAGGATCAGCGTATCGGCACGGGTGCGCAGCTCGCCCTCCATCCACTGGAGCTGGCGCGCGTGGCCGGGCGCGCCCGGCACGCGGGGCCCGAACGCCACCTGGCGGCGGATCAGCTCGTGCGCGCGCTGCGCGTTGAACGCGGGCACGCCAGCGGTTTGCGTGGCGGCATCAGGTGCGAGGGAGCGGCCGGCCTCCTCCTTCTCTGCCGGCGGCCGCTCCTGGATGCCGTTGCAGGCCGTGGCCGCGAGGAGCAGCATGGCGGCGAGCGCGCGGCTCACCGCATGCCCCGGGGCATCGAGCCCGCCTGGAAGCGGAACTGGCCGAACAGGCCGAGCTGGAACTGGCTCGAGCCGGAGCGCGTGCCCACGTTGCTCTGCCGGTCGATGTAGCTCATCTGCAGGCCCACCTGCAGGTCGGAGAGCACGGTGTCGAGCGTGAGGTCGAAGCTGCGGTTGACATCGTCCGCAAAGGGGACGCACGCCGCGCCCTCTTCCGCCTGCTGCGGGATCCGACACTGCTCCCGCCCCTGCTGGTTGTAGCGCAGGGCCACCTGGATGGGGGACTTCAGCTTCTCCCGCCATTTGCCCGGCAGCAGCAGTGAGCCGCTGAGCTGGAGGGAGTGATTGGCCGCGTCCTGCTCCGTGTTGCCGGTCGGGTCATTGCCGCCGCCCTCCGTGAACGTGCCCGTGTAGGCCACACTGATGCCACGGCCGAAGCCCAGCGTCAGCCGGAGGGGAATGCTGGATTCCTCGCTGCCCCTCGGCCTGCCCTCGTCCCCGCCGAGCTGCTCGGCGCGGTCCCTCGCGCGGTAGCCCGCGGACAGGGAAGCATTGGCAATCACGGGACGCAGCCCGCTGGGCAGCGGGATCTGGTTCCAGGAGAGCTGCAGGTCGGGCCAGACGCTTTCCTGCTGCAGGTTCCGGCCGCCGCGCAGGTCCAGGAATTCGGATTCGGTCTCCTCGTAGCCCAGGCTGAGCTCCGTCCGCCCGGGCAGCCTGAACCCCGAGCGGAGGCGGAAGCCACTGGTCGCGCGCGCGCTGCTGGCCGTGTCGCTCCCTTCGAGCCGGAAGGCCTCGAGGTCGCCGAATCCGAACTGGTAGCCGAGACCGGGCGCGGCTGTCTCGCGTTCGAACCGGGAGTTGATCGCGTGGTTCCAGGCCAGGTCGACGGGCTGGAGCGCCTGTCCGGCGGAGAGCAGGCCGCGGCGCAGCCAGGAGCCGCCGCCGGGCGGCCCCAACAGCGACTTGAGCAGCCCGGCGGGCTCGACGAGCAGCGTGCGCATGACCTGCTTGTCCGCCTGGAAGCCTCGCTGCAGTGTAGCCGCCGTATCCTCGCCCTGCACCAGCAACTCGAGGTAGGAGGGGTTCCGCTCCGTGCGGAACCGGGCGCTGTAGGTGAAGCCGGGGCGAAGCCAGGCCGCGACTGCCGGCCGGAAGCTGAGCTGGGAGCTCATAGACCGGTCGGTCTCCCAGCCAAGGTCCAGCCCCGCCAGCCGCGAGCGGGCGGCGGCCATGGCCTGCTGCTCGACCGCACGCTGGCTCGCCTGTTCCGGCGCGAGCAGGTCGCGGCTGCTGGTCAGCGAAAGGTCCGCGGAAAGGGATTCGAACGGGCGGAACGCGATGCTGGCATTGTTTTCCAGCCCCCGCCGCGGCGACTCAGTCGGCTTCACGGCCGGCGCGTCGGGCAGATCGAGGATCGTCTCGTAGCGGTAGGAGCGGCTGGCCTGGTCGTAGAATGTGGTGGAGAAGCTCAGGTTGTCCGGACTCCAGCGCAGCTTCGCGCCGCTCAGCCGCCGGAACAGCTCGCTGCGCTCGAACGACGCGGGCAAAATCCAGCGCAGCAGCCCGTCCAGAAAGCCGGGCGTGATGTCCAGCTCGCGAGCCGAGATCTGGCGAGAGTAGCTGAGACCGGCATCCAACCCCCGTGCCTCGCCAGCCGCAGCAATGCTCGTCGTGCTGGCGGTGTTGTAGCCCAGACGCAGCGCTGTGCCATCCAGCACCAGACCCAGCCAGGGGCTGGCCGTGGGCGTGCGCTTGCGCAGGGATACGCCCACGCGAGTGCGTTCCGCCCCCGTCTCGCGCAGCCCTGCCAGCCGGTCGGCGCGCACATCGCTCTGCTGCAGGAACGCTGGCTCGAGCCCGGAGCGGGTGTAGGCGAAGCTAACTGGCAGCTCGACGCCCCAGGCGGATGGAAGAAGCTGCCCGAGCTGAGCCGTGGTGCTCAGGTTGAGGTCACCCGCTGTCTGGTAGCTCACGTCCTGGTTGAGCTGGCGGAACAGCGCACCCTGACTGGCCAGCGACAGGTTGGCCGTGAGGAAGTCGGCGGCCCGCACGTCCAGGTTCAGGTGGCCGGCAAAGCCAGCATCGGTGACCGCGCCGGCCAGCCGCATGTCATTGAGCCACACCTCCCCCGCCGCCGCGGCACTCCCGCCGTTGTAGACGGCGAATGCCAGCTCACGCACCGCCGCCAGGTTGGGCGCGCGGGCGCGGTCTTCGAGCACTACGGCGTAGGCGCTGTCGGCACTCCACAGCACCAGCGGCTCGCCAGTCGGGCGCTTGCCGCCCGCCGCGATCAGCTCTTGCTCGGCCCGCGCTTTCAGCTCGAACCACTGCTCGAAGTCCAGGAGCACCTCGGGCAGCCAGTCGGCCTGGCGCACGGCGCCGCCGGCCGGCGCTTCGTGCAGCCGGGTCCGGTAGAGGTACGCGTTGCGCGCGTCTGTCGCGATCTTGACTACCAGCCACTGATCGCCCTGGGTGCCATACTGGCCGCGGCGCGGCACTGCCCACAGCCGGAGCTGCCGGTAGCCGAGGAAGTTGCGCGGCTGCTGCGGGTAACGGAAATACACTTCCGCGCGCTCGCCCGGCTCGAGCCGCCCGTAGGCCAGGCGCAGCGCCTTCTCATTGAACTCGACGGCGCCCGCGCCGAACTGACTGGTCGGGTCCTGAAGCTGCTCGCGCACACCCGGCGGCGAGGAATAGTCGGCGCCATCACTCAGGCGGCTGACCGGTCCGACCTGGAAGGTCGTGGTGCTGGCACCCGAGCCAGGCGAGTCGCCCACCTGGCCGCGCAGGATGCCGTGTACCTCGCGCTTCGTCCAGCGCGAGCCCAGGATGCGCATCCGCCCCAGCACGACCGGCGTAGCGGCAGTCGGCGCGCCCGCGAGCGTGAGGCGCAGGTGCTTGATGAAGCGCCACGTCCCCTCGTTCGCGCCGTTCATGGGCAGGGCCGCGCCGCGCAGCGGAATGCGATACAGCCGGAACGCCGTCCCCGTCCCCTCCCGATCGCGCACGAGGTAGGGCGAGGGTCGATCCAGGCGGACGATGTAGCGGAAGAAGGGGCCATCTTCGAGGTCCGGGACGCCGTTGCCGTCCAGGTCCTCGGTGTCCGGCCGGCCGTTCTCACGGGTGCAGTTGGCCGTGGGATCGCCCAGTGGATAGGTCGTGCCCAGCCGACCCTGGCAGGGCTGGTCCCAGAGACCGCGCGCGTCCTGCTCCTTCCCCCAGATCTCGCGCTTCGAGAGTCGCGCTTCCTCGTCCAGCACGCCGGCGCCCCAGCGGGTGCCGTCAGCATAGCTGCCGGAGGTGCGTCGATCCTGGTCGAAGTAGAACGCGTCCTCGCCCACCGCCCCCAGCTCCAGCACGAGCGCGAGGTCACGCACCCCCTCGGGCGCGAACACGTAGAACTCGAGGAACTCGCTGCGCGTCATGTCGCGCCCCGTCGTGGAGAGGACGGTCACGACCGAGCGCCACTGGCTGCGCGGCGCGCCGCCCGCCGCATCGCCAAAGCTGATGTACAGCACGGACTCCGGCAGCCGCGCCCCGGCAATGTTGATCTGGCGGTCGATCTCCTGGGCGAAGAGTGGGCCGCGGGTCCGGCCTTCCGAGTCCAGGAAGTCGTGCTGCCAGACCAGCCGCCCGGCGTTCTGGATGTCCAGCGGCAGGGGCAGCACGCCATCCGACCGCTCCGGCTCGCTCGGCCGCGAGCCCAGCCGCCAGAACTGCCGCTCGAGGGCGAGTGGGATCTCGTCACTGGACTCGAAGTCGTCCAGGTAGGCGTCGCCGCGGGTGTTCGGATTGGGCAGAGAAAGCGCCGCTTCGCCCGACAGGTTGATGGCCGAGGCACTGCCCAGGTGCAGCCCCGGCACCCGGTCCAGCACGCGGTCCAGCCAGCCGGCGCCCAGATCGAGCCGCCCGCTCGCGCCACCCAGGAAGATGGCGCTGGGCTCGATGCCCAGTTGCGGCCGCGCCATCAACGTCTTTTCCGATTGGTAGAGTCCCAGGAAGTTGAGCTCGCCGCGGGAGCCGAGCTGGTAGCGAGCGTTCAGGCCGAACACACTCGTGGGCGCGATCTGGAAGAGCGCCTTCTGCTCCCACGTGGCCTTGATCTCGGCCTCCGGATTCTTGCCGAAGATCAGCTCGGGATCGCTGAGCGTGACCACACCAATGTCGTAGTCAATGGTGTAATCGCTACCCCGCCGGAGCAGCACGCCGTCCACGGTGATCTTCTCGCTCTCTTCGCGGATGCCGAACGCGCCCAGGTTGAACGAGGAGATGAGTCCCTCCAGCCTGACCCGGTAGCTGAAGTTCAGCCGGTAGCGCGAGCTGCCCTGCCGGGCCACGGGGTCCGGGTTGTCGTAGATGGCGGCGTTCGAGTCCGTGCCCAGCGCAGCGCGCGTCTGCTCCGCCGTCAGCCGCAAGCTGGGCACGGGCGGCGGACGCTTGAACGGCTCGATGGTGGGGAACACGATGTAGGTGCCGCCAATGCGGGCGCTCTGCTGCACCTCGCCAAAGCTGCTGCGCGCCGGCTGATAGATCTGCGCGCGGTCGAGCTGGTCCACCGGCGCGTCCTCATCCAGCCCCAACAGGCGCAGAAGCTGGACCTGTTGACCAGCCGCTTCCTTGAAGGTTACGCCACCCACCAGCTCGCCCAGCGAGATGCGCAGCTCGACGCTGCCCAGCTCTACGCTGTTCGAGCTGTCCAGCCGGTAGACCTGGTGCATCTCGTATTTCCAGGTGGCCTGGCCGGGCTGATGGATGGTGGTGGGTCCGCGCAGCAGCCGCAGCCGGGGCGCGGCGGACTGCTCGGCGTTGAAGGTGCCCACCGTGTCGCCGGCCTCCGTGACGTAGGCAATGGCCAGCGCCTCCTCCTCGCGCAGCGGCGAGCGGAGCACGAGCCACAGCCCGCTCGAGTGCACCAGGTAGTCCTCGCCCTGGATCAGCCGGCGGAAGAAGCCGCTATGCCGCAGCCCACGGTCAGGCGTGCTGGCCTCGGCCAGGAAGTAGCCGAGCTGCGCCCGCTGCTGCTGGTTGATGGCCGAGATGCGCTCGTCGCGGTACACCTGGATGGACGCGCCGGGGCCCGGCCGTACCGCTGGCGGCGCGGCCGCTGCTGTGAGCGCCAGCACATCGAGGTGCGGGTAGTCGAGCAGCCGCTCCGGCTCGACCAGGAAGAAGAACTGCCCTTTCGCGTAGTCGGCATCGTCGAGCACGAGCTGTGCGTCCTGGACCAGACCCTCGGGGCCACGCGTCCCGCCCAGCCGGAACTCGCGCGTCGAAACGTCGCCCTTCTGCTGCGCCCAGACCGCCTGGAAATCGAGCGGGCCGAGCTGGCCGGTGGCCTTGAGGCCGAAATTGCCGGCCGGTATGCCCTGAGTCAGGTAGCGCGACTGCGGCAAGCGGATCGAGACGTCGCCTACCTCGAGACGCTGCACGACCTCGTCTTCGAGCCCCTGGTAGTAGACATTGATGTTGTTGGCCGCGTCAAACTCGCGACGCTGATCGTAGTCCACGTTGACGTGAATACGCTCCGAGATCGTGCCGCCCACCAGCACGCCGAACTGGATGTCCGGACGGAGCTGGGGGAAGAGACTGGGATTGCAGTTGAAGTGGAACCCCGGATCGCAGGGGCGGAACCGCGTCCAGGATCCGCCCAGCTCGCCACGGCCGTTGATCTGGATCCCGAGGTCGGCATAGTCGCCCACCAGGCCCGGCAGCAAGCCGGCACGGCGCGCCACCTGCTGCGGCACGGGCGGCAGGTAGGGCACGCTGTCCGCCGCGACGCCTGCACCAAGGCGAGTTTCCCGCCACGCCGCGGCCCGGCGGCCCTCGAGTCGGCCGCGCAGCTCGCGGTCCCACTGCCCCACCCAGTCCACGAAGCGCAGGCGCAGCCAGTAGGCGTCGCGGCCGGGCACGGCCGGCGCCTCGAAGGGGAACGGCGGCGGGAGCGGCTTGAGTCCCAGCCGCAGCGGCAGCGCGGGTGCGGCCTCCGCGAGGACCGGTGTCGCGGCCGGTGGCGGGCCGTCCTGGGCCCCGAGAGGCGTGGCAGCCAGGAGGAGCGGGAGGGACAGGTAGAACCGGAGTCGCATTCCACTCTCGTGCGTGCTACGCGTCGACGGGCGGGTCTCCGGTTCGAGCCACGCGGCCGGCGGGGGCAGTGTTACGGGCTTGTCGCGCCGGGAACGTGTAAATATACTAAGCACTTACGCGCTCCTCAACCGGCGCCGCGACGCCGTGATTAGAACGCTTCACGCATGCGGATCCTGACCCATTACGTCCTGCGGGCCCACGTCGGCCCGTTCTTGTTCGCCCTCACGGTGCTGACCGGGATGATGCTGGTGCACACGGTGGCCAGGCGCTTCGAGGAGCTGGCCGGCCGCGGACTCGCCGCGTCCGTCATTGCCGAGGTGTTCGGTCTGTCGATCCCGCACATCATTGCGCTGACACTGCCCATGGCGGTGCTGGTCGCCGTGCTCTACACCTTCAGCCAGCTCTCAGCAGACAACGAAGTCACGGCGCTCAAGGCGAGCGGCGTGAACCTGGCCCGGCTGCTGGTGCCGCTCCTGCTGGCCGCGGCGCTACTCGCCTCGGGCATGGTGTGGTTCAACGACCGCGTGCTGCCGGAAACGAATCACCGGCTGAAGAACCTGCTGGTCGACATTGCGCGCAAGAGCCCGACACTCGAGCTCGAGGAGCAGGTGATCAACGAGATCCAGACCGGGGACATGCGCACGCGCTACTTCCTGCAGGCCGCGGACATCGAGCCGGCCACCAATCGCCTGCGGGATGTCGTGATCTACGACCTGAGCGCGCCGGGGCGGGACCGAACCATCTATGCCGATAGTGGGCGGATGGCTTTTAACCGGGAGCGCACAGATCTGTTCCTGACGCTGCACGACGGCTGGATCCACGAGCTGGATAAGGCGGAGCCGGCCACGTTCGAGCGGCTGTTCTTCCGCCAGCAGCTCATCCGGATCGCAGACATCGGCAATAAGCTCGAGCGCAGCGAGGACAGCGGCTACCGCAGCGACCGCGAGATGTCCCTGGCCATGCTGGCCGCAGAAGTGGGAGATGGCCGTCGCGAGCTGGCGGCGGTGGAGCGCGAGGCGGCGGAGGAGGCGCTGGGCGCGGTCAAGGCAGCGTTGGCCGGGCCTTACCCCTCGGCCACCCCGCTCCGGGAGGAGGCGACACTGCGACACGGAGACACGGCGACGCGGAAGCAGGGCGAGACGGCGATGGGAGGAGAGGACAATGCGCAGGCGGACCCCGCCGTGTCCCCGGGTCGCCCTCTCGCCGCGTCAGAAGCGGCAGCTCCGGGCGCGACGGACCGCGTCTGGCCGGTCGCCTCCCCGGAGCCGTGGAGCTGGGGCCCGGGCGGCGGCGGCTCGGACGAGCTGACCCGGCGCACGCTGGCGCAGCTCCGCAGCCTCGAGGACCAGGCCAACGTGCTGCGCCAGAAGATCAACTCGCGCCGCGTCGAATACCACAAGAAGTACGCGATCCCCTTCGCCTGCATTGTTTTCGTGCTGATCGGCGCGCCCCTCGCGATCCGCTTCCCGCGCGGCGGCGTGGGCATGGTGATCACCGTCTCGCTCACCGTGTTCGCGTTCTATTACATGTCGCTGATTGGCGGGGAGGAGCTGGGCGATGACGACATCATCTCGCCCTTCTGGGCGATGTGGCTGCCCAATGCGCTCTTCCTGCTGCTCGGGCTGTGGGGGCTGATGCACGTGGGGCGGGAGGCGTCCACGGCGCGAGGCGGCGGCTGGGATGACCTGTGGCACTCGCTGCGCCACGTGCTGGGGCAGCCGGTGCGGCGGCTGGCAAGGCGGGGCGGCTGATGCGTGTCCGACTGCTGGACCGCTACGTGGCCAATGAGTTCCTGCGGCTGTTCGTGCTGTTCGCGCTGGCCGCGCCCCTGCTCTTCATCCTGTTCGATCTCACCGATCACCTGGACACGTACCGCGACCGGGGGCTCAGCGCCGGGGCCGTCGCCCTCAGCTACGTCTATCAGCTCCCGCTCTTTGTGCTGTACGCCTTCCCCGTGGCCGCGCTGATCGCGACCATCTTCACGGTGAACGGGATGTCCCGGCACTCGGAGGTCGCTGCCGCGAAGGCGGGCGGCATCAGCTTCTACCGCGTCTTTGCGCCCCTGCCCCTGCTGGGAGTGCTGCTGACGCTGGGCGCACTGGCGCTGTCCGAGCTGGTGCCGGTGACCAACCGGCTGCGGGCGCAGGCGCTGGGCGAGAAGGGGCGATTGCGGGCGGCACGGACCGACTTCGTGTACCGCACTCGCCAGGGCCAGGTCTTTGCGATCCGGCGGCTGGACATGGAGAGCGGGCGCATCTACGGGCTTTCCATGGAGCGCGAGGGCGATGAGCCGCAGCTCCCGGGCGTTCACCTCGTCGCCCAGGTCGCGGGCTACGACCGCCGAACGGGGTGGACGCTGGAGGACGGGTACCTCCGGTTCTTCCCCGAGCGGGGCGAGGAGCGGACATTCCAGTTCCAGCGGCTGCAGGCCGCCGGGTTCCGCGAGACGCCGGAAGAGCTGCTGGCCGAGCCCAAGGACCCCGACGAGATGCGCTACGCCGAGCTCGGCCGCTTCATTGACGTCATCCTGCGCTCGGGAGGGAAGCCGTTCGAGCTCATGGTGAAGCGGGCTCAGAAGATCGCGATCCCGGTGGCCACGCTGATCGTCATCCTGTTCGCGGCGCCGCTCGCCACCACATCGCAGCGCGGCGGGCCGGCCTACGGCGTGGGCGTCTCGCTCGGTATCACCATCCTGTACCTCATGCTCTTCAAGATCACGGGCGCCGCAGGCGTGAGCGGAACGCTGCCCCCGCTGCTGGCGGCGTGGCTGCCTAATGCCATCTTCCTTTGTACCGCCGGCGTGCTTGTGGCTCGGATCCGGACCTGAGTGGTCGAAGGGTGCGTGCCCCGCACACACACCCACGCTGCCTCCGCAGGCGCATCCCGGAGCTTGTGTCAGCCCAGCAAGCACGGTGCACTATCCCAATCTTCCCCAGGCTTCGACCATGGGCGCGGATACTCGTCCGTGGTACACGATCTGCGCTGGCCCGCGCAGTTGAATCTCCCAATCCGGCTGGACCCGGACCTCGAGGCTCCCGCCCGGCATGTTCACGACCAACTCACGGGCCGTGACCAGGCCCAGACGCAGCGCGGCGGCGGCCACGGCGCAAGCGCTCGAGCCGGAGGCCAGCGTTTCGCCGGCGCCGCGCTCGTAGATCCAGGCCTCGAGCCGATCCGGGCCGGCCACACGCGCGAACTGCACATTGCTGCCCGCTGCGAACGCGGGGTGCGTGGCGAGCGCGGGCGCGCGGCGCAGGAAGTCGTCGCGGCCCAACTCGTCAACGAATACCACGCAGTGCGGGTTGCCAAGCGATACCGGGTGGACGCGGGCCGTCCCGCCGCCCGGGAGCTCGAGTTCGTCGCCCAACACTTCGCCCGCCTTGCGGTAGCCCACATCCTCACCCTGGAACGACGCGCGGCCCATGTCCGCTACCACGTCCAGAACCCCAACTGGCCCCGCCGACTGGACCTGTAGCGTGACCTCGTCCTTCGCCAGGCGGACGGCAAAGGGCTCGGAGCCGACCAGCCCGCGGCCGTGCAGGTAGGCGGCGAAGATGCGCAGGCCATTGCCGCTCTTCTCGGCCTTGGAACCGTCCGGGTTGAAGATGCGGAGCGCGAAGGGCGCTTCGCCCAGGCTGCCGAGCAGCATGCCGTCCGCGCCGATGCCGCGGTGGCGGTCGCAAAGCGCCCGCACGCGCGCGGGCGTGAGTGGCCAGGGCAGATCGGCGGCGTTGATGACCAGATAGTCGTTGCCCAGGGCGTGTCCCTTACTGAAAGGTAATTCGGGCATGAGGTCAAGCTTCCGTTCAGGCGGGGTGCAATCGTGGCCCCCTTACCATAGCTTCTCTCCAGTAATGAGCAAGAACTTGGCAGGTGCCGTCCTGGTTGGCGCCCTGGCGTTCGCGGTCTACGCCAACACGCTGCAGAACGGGTTCGCGTGGGACGACCCCATCCTCATCATCCAAAATGAGGAGATCCATGAAGCTTCATGGCTAACCTTCCTGACGACGCCGCACGGGGGAAAGGGCACTCGTGGCGTCGGGGCCTGGGTCTACCGGCCGTTGGTAGACATTTCCTTGGCCCTCAACTGGCGCCTGGGCGGCGGCAATAACCCGTCCGGTTTCCATCTCACCAACGTGCTGCTGCATGTAGCCTGCACGCTCCTGGTATTCGTGTTGCTCCTCGAGCTGACCGGCTCAGCCCGCGGTGCACTGGCCGGAGCTGCGGTTTTCGCAGTGCACCCGGTTCATACAGAGGCGGTGAACAACATCTCATTCCGCGCCGACCTGCTCGCGACTCTGTTCTATCTGACCGCCTGCATCCTCTACCTCCGGCGGCCGGGGGCGGCCGTCCGTGTGGCGGGGATCACCCTATGCTATGTACTGGCGCTGGGGGGTAAGGAAATGGCGATCACCCTGCCCGCCGTCTTACTCCTGCTCGAGGCCAGACGAGCGGAAGCAGGGAGGATCCCGAGGGCGATCCGGGAGGACTGGTGGCTTTTTCTGGGGCTCGTGCTCATCACCCTGATCTACGTCGCAATCCGGTCTGAGGTGCTGCAGGCTGAGGTGTGGCTACCGGCGTACGTCGGGAGTCTGACCCTCCAGGAAAGGATCGCGACGCCCGTCCGGAACCTGGTCTTCGAGCACTGGCGGCTCCTGCTCTGGCCACAGGATCTGACTGTGGACTACGGATCCTCCAGGATCCAGACGGTCGGGGCGACGCATCCAACCTTCATGGTAGCGGCACTGGCGCTGAGCAGCCTGTGCGCGCTCGCTATTCTTGGTTTGAAGCGCTGCCCGTTGGCGAGCGTGGCGATCGGGTGGTACATGGTCACCATCCTGCCTGTCTCGAACCTGCTGTTCCTGTTCTCCATCTGGGTGGCAGAGCGAACCCTGTACCTGCCGTCCGTGGCTCTCTCCATACTTACTGCCGTCACGATTCGGAAGTTGCCTGCGGGCCTCAGGGTATGGACCCCAGCGGCGCTGGTCGCGCTGCTCTTCCTGGGCGGCTGGCGCACCTGGGTGCGAAACGCCGACTGGCGCTCGAACGAGACTCTCATGGCGGCGCTGTTCCGCGACCATCCGCGATCAACAGTGGCCAACGTGAATCTGGGCCTGAGTCTTTATCAACAGGGGCAGAGCCAGAAAGCACTGCCGCACCTGCGGCTGGCGTACCAGGCACTGGAACACAACCACGAGAACGCCTTCCACGGCCCTGTAGTGCTGGCCCTGGGCACGACTTACCTGCGCTACGGGCTGTGGGAAGAAGCGGAGGCTGTATTACGGCCCCATCCCGAGCTCAGTGTCCCGGGCTGGCCGGGAGCAAGCCCCAGCCGAGAGGTCTACCTGGTGCAGGCTTGGCGCGAGCGGGGCGAGACCGAGAAGGCCCGCATGGTGCTGGAAGAGTCGCTGGGGAAGTGGCCTGACGAGAAGCCGCTCCTCGGGTTGCGCAGCGAGTTCTTCCCCGACAGCGGCCAATAGTTGCCCACCATTCCGTTGGGCAAGCTCGCGCTCAACCGGGTAAGGAAGAATTGTGATCTGCCGATCCCGCACGCGCGCCACCCGGCCGGCGGGCGAGGGCGAGGATCCCGAGGCCTGCCGGCAAGTCGACGGCCCGCAGGAGCGCCGCCTCGAGGCGCAGGATCGCGTAGAGTGCCTGGTTCAGCGGCCAGGGTGGCTGGAACAGGTCCGGCGAGCCGGAACCCGCGCGGCTGCGCCGGGGCAGCAGGAAGCGGACAGACCGCAGCCCCACCGCGGCCGGGAGGAGGGCGAGATTGGCATGCGTCAGCCGCTCGATGCGGAAACCCGCCTGCTCCACTCGTGCGCGCAGCTCCGGCCGCCGGTAGCGCCGCTTGTGATGAACGAGTTCATCGTGCTCGCTCCAGAGCGCGGGGTGTCCTGAAGTCAGCAGCAGCAGTCGCCCGCCGGGGCGTAGCACGCGGAACAGCTCCCGAAGCATCCGGGCGTCGTCGTCCACGTGCTCCAGCACCCCGAGCGCCGTCACCAGTCCGTACGATCCATCTCGATAGGGCAGTTCGAGCGCACTCGCCTGGACCAGGCGCTCGATCCCCCGCGTCCGGCTGAACCTCAGAGCTTCGCCCGCCAGGTCGCAGCCATCCGCCTGGAACTCGGCCTGCAGCTCTTCCAGCCAGCGGCCGGTACCGCAGCCGACGTCCAGCACACGGCCGGGCGGCTCGGCAACTTGCCGCAGAAGCTGCCACTGCAGCGCGCGCATGGCGCGGAACCACCAGTGCCGCTCCTCGAGGGCAAAAAACTGCGGGTAGAGGTCGGCCTCCATGGCTCAAAGCGAACGATTGTGCCCGCGCCGGGCAAGAAACAGGTAATGCGGATAAGGGTGTCCGGGGTGCACGGGGTGATGCGAGAGCACGTTCAAGCCGCTCGCCCGGAATGCCTCGAGGTACGTTTCCGGCGGCTCGAAGTGGGGCGGTTCCCCCTTCGTGTATCGCAGCACCTGGATGGCCAGCCGCTCCTGTGCCGTGACCAGCAGTCTTTTCCAGGCCGGCCTCGAGACGGTTTCCTTTGCCACCAGGAGGCCGCCGGGCTTCAAGCGCTCGACACACCGTCCTAGCAGCGCCGCCCAACCCTGAAGCGGCACCGCGTAAAGCACGTCCACCAGGGTCACGCAGTCGAAGGCGCCCAGCTCGGTCCAGAGCTCGTCGGTCAGGAGATGAAAGGCGCAGCGCTCCGATACCGCGCTCGCCCTGGCCACGCGAATGACGGACTCGGCCAAGTCCACCCCCACGTAGTCGATTTGCGGCCGGTCCCGTTGGATCAGGGCGGCCAGGATCCCCCGGCCGGAGCCCACATCCAGAATCCGGCCCCTTGCCGGCAGCGCGTCGACCACACACCCCCATGGGCAGCATGCCCGGCGTACCAGTACAAACAGGCGGTCGCTCAGGCTAACGGCTCCGTAGTGACGCCAGAGGTACGCGTAGTCGGAAGCGCGGCCGCCGTTCAGCTTCAGCACAACTGTGCCGCCCGCATTCATGTCTTGCACGACTCGAGCTGGATGCCCAGCCGTTGCAGTTCGTCACCCAAGGGGGAGCACAGCGCCTCCAGCTCTCCCGACCAATCGTAGCCCCAGGTGTATCGCGCACGGAGCTCGGGGTCTTCCACACCCGGATGGACCACCAGCTCGTGCACACCCGTGGGGAGCCTTCGCAGAATGTGAAGCAGCTTCTCCCTCCCCAGGTGTCCGGCTACGTCAAGCCCCACTGTCGCCACCAGGCGCGCCGCAATTGCGCGCTGCGCGGCTCGAGCCGCGGCTCGCGCGGCTAGCCTGTTCAGGCCGGCACGGAAGGGCCAGTCGGAGAACGGCCAGCCTTCCCACGGCTGCTGGAAGCGCGAGAGCCGCACCATAGGGATGTGGAAGTCCTCGGCGATTTGAAGCACGATCTCCCAAATGCGCGGAAGCATATGGAGATGCTGGTGCGAGTTCAAATGCAAAGGTAGCAGCCCGGCAGCGTAGATGCGCTCGACCTGGCCCACGATCTCCCTTCTTAGCTCCTGGGAACGGATCGCACCGGCCAGGAACCGGCGCAGGAATCGGCCAT
This sequence comes from Gemmatimonadota bacterium, assembly GCA_016209965.1. NCBI lineage: Bacteria > Pseudomonadati > Gemmatimonadota > Gemmatimonadota bacterium. The sequence goes on from JACQVE010000225.1 coordinate 14,680, forward strand.
AGTTCGGGAGGAAGGAGCCATCCGGGCCCACCAGCGAGGGGATGGCGGAGGGCGCACTGACCGGGCGCTCCTCGACCAGCGTCACGTGCACCGCCAGGCACAGCGACGGCGTTGCCCGTAGCGCTGCCACGGCGCCCTCGAACGCGCGGCCGCAGGCCACCAGCGACGCACAGCTCACCAGCCCGTGATGATGCGCCTGCAGAATGCCTGCGTTCAGGGAGGGATGCAGCCCCAGATCATCAGCCGTGATGATGAGACGGCGCGCGCAGGCCGGGGGCTCCGGTCCGCTCGCCCGCCCCTGGGCGTCAGCCCCGCCCGCCCCGCGGCTGTGCCCGCCTATAGCTCCTCCACCGGCTCGTGCCTGATCTGCGCCTCTCGCCCCGTCCGGTCCGCGGCGAGCACCGGGGGATCGGAAAACTCCTTCACCACATATACCGGCCGGCCCTTCACTTCCGTGTAAACACGGCCCAGATACTCCCCTACCAGGCCCAGGCCGATGAGCTGCACGCCCCCGAAGAAAATGATCGCCACCACCAGCGTCGCCCAGCCGGGCGGGAGCGTGCGCAGGCGCGTGCCCATGTCGCCGGCGAGCAGCCAGTATGCGCCGTAGCCCGCGACCAGGAACATATAGAGAAGCGCCGGAATAGCAGCCACCAGTCCGAATACAGAGAGAAGGCGGAGGGGCAGGACGGAAAACCCGAAAAAACCGCCCCCCAGCGAGAGAAGCTTGCGGAACGTATACTTGGATTCCCCTCGCGCTCGCCTGGCGAGGGCGTAGGGAATCGTGGTCTGCTCGAAGCCCAGCCAGGCGACCAGCCCCCTCAGGAACTTGTGTCGCTCGGGGAGTTGCACCAGCACTTCAGCTACGCGCCGGTCCATCAGCCGGAAGTCCGAACCCGCCACCTCCAGGCCGGAGAGCCGCGACAACAGCCGGTAAAAGGTAGCATCCAGCGTGCGGCGCACCAGTCCACGCGGTCCCTGGGGCAATTTGCGCGTGTTCACGACCTGGAACCCCTTCCCCCATTGCTCCAACATCTGCGGAATGGTCTCAGGCGGGTGCTGCAGGTCCCCGTCCATGGTGATCACCGCGGCACCACGACTGTGTTCGATCCCTGCCAACTGCGCGGCCTGGTGGCCGAAGTTGCGCGACAGACTCAGGTAGCGAACCCGGCGATCCTGGCGACTGAGCTGCCGCAGGACCTCCAGTGTGCCGTCGCGACTGCCGTCTTCGACCACAATCAGCTCGAAAGCGCAGCCTTCGGCTTCCAGGACGCTGCGCACCCGCTCGTACAGGAGAGGTATGTTCCCCTCCTCGTTGCACGCCGGAACCACAACGGACACCTTGATGGACGGATCCAACCGGTCAGCTAGGGGCATACGGACCACCCGCCGGAGAAGCGTCTGGTTGCGGACCAGGCAAGGGCCGCCAACTAAAGATCGCCCAGCAGGTTACAAACTTGCCCAAGGGCGGGGTCCCTGTCAACGGCGGACAGTTGAAACCGGCTTCTCGCGTGGCGCGTAAGGCAACCGGGAACCCCACCCGGCGAGCTGGCCAGAACCGGCTCGTGGCAACCCGGTCGGTTGCACCCCGCCCGTCAGGAGAAGGAGATTGACGCGTCTAACCGGCCCCGTCAGCGCTTTGTGCCTGGCGCCGCTGCTTTTGCCGGTGGCAACCGCCCACGCGCAGGACACGGTCGCGTTCGCCAGCCGCGCAGCCATTGCCCCTGGAGCGGCGCGTCGTGAAATCGAGGCCGTACGTGTCCGAACGACGCCTCCGGTAATTGACGGGCGGCTGGACGACGAGGCCTGGACCGCGGCCTCGGCCGCCACCGGCTTCACGCAGCTCGAGCCGCGGCCCGGCGAGCCGGCCACGCAGCTCAGCGAGGCCCGCATCGCCTACGACGAAGACGCCATCTACGTGGCCGCGCGGCTGCCCGATACGCACCCGGACTCGATCGTGGCCCAGCTCTCGCGCCGCGACGACGAGGTGCACTCGGACTGGTTCTACGTGGCCTTCGACAGCTACCACGACCGGCGCACCGCCTTCGTCTTTGCCGTGAACCCACGGGGCGTCAAGCTGGACGCGTTCCTGTACAACGACACGCAGGACGACGAGAGCTGGGACGCCGTTTGGGATGTTGCGACCCGCATCGACTCGGCAGGGTGGACGGCCGAGTTCCGCATCCCCCTGTCTCAGCTCCGCTTCAGCGCCGTGGGCGAGAGTGCCGCGCCAGAATACCGCTGGGGCGTGAATTTCGCCCGTCGTATTGCGCGGCGAAACGAGTTCTCCTTCTGGGCGCCCGTGCCGCCGGACGCGTCCGGGCTGGTCTCGCTTTTCGGCGAGCTGACCGGGCTGCGCGGGCTGCGGCCGCCCCGCCGACTCGAGCTGCTCCCCTACTCGGTGGCGCGACTGACGCGGGAGCCGGGCGAGGCCGCCAACCTGTTCTACCGCGAAAACGCCCTGTTCGGCTCGCTGGGCGCAGACCTGAAGTACGGGATCACGTCAGATCTCACGCTGACCGCATCGCTCAACCCGGACTTCGGCCAGGTGGAAGCCGACCCCTCGCAAGTGAACCTCACGGCTTACGAAAGCTTCTTCCCCGAGAAGCGGCCGTTCTTCATTGAAGGGGCCGACATCTTCCAGTTCGGCATCGGCCTGGGCGACGGCGACTCCGGCAGTGAGCAGCTCTTCTATTCGCGCCGCGTCGGCCGGCCGCCGCAGCATACCCCATCGGCCGCGGGCGGCTTTGTCGATGTCCCGGCCGCGACCACGATACAGGGTGCGGCTAAGCTATCGGGGAAGACCAGGGCCGGCTGGAGCGTGGGCGTGTTGAGCGCGCTGACAGCGGCGGAAGAGGCGCGGCTCGCAGACTCACTGGGCGCGGCGCGGCGGCAGGCGGCGGAGCCACTCAGCCACTACGGCGTCGCCCGCCTGATCAAGGATTTCCGTCAGGGTCAGAGCGCCCTGGGCGCGATCCTCACGGCCGCCAACCGCAGACTGGATGATCAGGCCTTCGATTTCCTGCCCTCGGCCGGCTACGCAGCCGGGGTCGACGGC